>JBBKXC010000030.1:0-23267 GCA_037969275.1 Bdellovibrionales bacterium
AACGCGACAAGACCACCGCTTTTCAAGCGATTCGCGGCCTCAACTATGGCGGCCTCTGTGGCGGCTGTAATATGAACACTCATGGGCGCTATAAAAGCCATGAAAGCCCTTAATAATCAAGGGAAATTACTTTTTTGTTGCGCCGCCACAGCGTAATTACCTACTGTCTTGAGTGTGGGGATTTAATTTGAGTAAAAGGAACATTATTATGACAGGGCGTATTATTACTATCGCACAGCAAAAAGGCGGAGCGGGGAAAACTACACTGGCTGCGCAACTCGCAGTAACACTTCTAAATTCAGGCGCAAGCGTCGCTACTATAGACATCGATCCGCAAGGCTCGCTTACCCTATGGTACGCAGCGCGCATGGCGGCTCTTGGTGAGGGCAACGAGCTTGTGCACAGCCAAATTCAGGGCTGGCGCCTCAAAAAAGAAGCCGAGCGCTATGCACAAGATTTTGATTACGTCATTATTGACGCCCCGCCGCACGCCGAGAGCGAGGCCACCATTGCCATCCGCACGGCCGATCTGGTGCTTATTCCGATGCAACCCTCTCCGATGGATTTATGGGCCAGCCATCCCACCATTAAAACAGCCAAAGACGAAGGCACAGAGGCGATGATCGTTTTGAACCGTGTCGATACGCGCACAAAGCTAAACGCCATTATTGCCGATAAATTAAAAGAGCTTGATGTTAAAATCGCCAAGCAAAGCCTTGGCAACCGCGTCGCTTACCCAGCCTCCATGATGGAGGGCAAGGGCGTTGTCGAAACGGAAAAAAACAGCGCTGCTGCGAAAGAAATTCTCGGCCTTATGAAAGAGATTAAAAAGAGCAATGCGCTCAAACTGGCGAAAGCGGCTTAAGCTTTTACCATCGCGCCGCCGCTTAGTGGCTCGGCAACGCCTGTTGTACCCGGGAAGCTGATGGGCAGCCCCTTAAGGCTGCGCACGGCGAGGTAAGCGAAGCATTCGCCTTCAGTTGCGTCTCCGTTCCAGCCCAGACCATCTACATTTTTCACAGGGCAGGGCAGAATTTTAGCCAGCCTGCGCATCAGCGTCTTATTCCGGCGCCCGCCGCCGCACACAAAAATGCATTTCGGCGGAAGCGGTAGATGATCAAAGGCGCGCAATATGCCTTGCGCCGTAAACTCCAGAAGTGTTGCCAGAGCATCATCAACACTGAGCCCCACAAGGCCAGTGGCCAGCGGCCCCATCGCCGCAATATCCCATTCATTGCGATCGAGTGATTTTGGCGGTCTTTGGCTGAAATATTTATGCGCCATCCAGCTATAAATAATAGGCTCATCAACTTTCCCCGCACCAGCAAAAGCGCCATCAGGATCGAAATCCAGTTTCAAATGCGCCTTTGTGTAATCATCCATAAGTGCATTACCGGGGCCGCAATCAAAGGCCACGGTATTATTTTTACCGCAAAAAGTGATGTTACTGACGCCCCCGATATTTAAGAGCGCTACAGGCAGCGCCATTTTTTCGGCCTTAACGCGGGCAGCGTGATAAATGGGAGCGAGCGGCGCCCCCTGCCCGCCTGCAGCGACATCAGCGCTTCTGAAATCATGAATAACATTGATGCCCGTTTCTTTAGCCAGCAAGTCTGCATCGCCGATCTGAACCGTTATCTTACGCCCGACATCATGCAAAATCGTCTGGCCGTGAAAGCCTATAATCTGCGGCTTATGTTTAGGATAGAGCGCCATGAGCATTTTAATCAGGCGCGCATGCACGAGTGTCATCTGCCGCTCAGTCGCTTTTCCGGCCTCATCCAGCGTGTCTTTTCCAAAGCAGGCGCGCAGCGCTGCCCTAAGCTCCGGCGTATAGGCTTCGCTGACAAAACCAATCGGCCGTACGATGTTCATCCCATCGGTTTCGACCAGCGCAGCGTCCACCCCGTCCAGCGAAGTGCCTGACATAAGACCAATTGCGGTATAGACTTTTTTATCACCCACGATTATAAACTTTCCATGACATATAAATCCGACTTTCTAAATATATTAAACGAGCGCGGCTTTTTGCACCAGTGCTCAGATTACGATGCGCTCGATGCGAAGCTTATGGAAGGCCCGCAAAGCGCCTATATTGGTTTTGATGCGACCGCGCAGAGCCTTCATATCGGCAATCTTACCGGCATTATGATGCTGTACTGGTTCCAGCAAACGGGGCACAAAGCCATTACCCTTATGGGCGGCGGTACTTCCAAGGTCGGCGATCCGTCTTTCAAGGACGAGCAGCGCACTTTAATGACAGATGAAGTCATTAACGAGAATATCAAACATATTCAATCAACCTGTTTTAAACAATTTTTGAACTATGATGATAGCCCTTCCGGCGCGCTCATGGTCAATAATAATGATTGGCTTGATGGCCTTAAATATCTCGAATTCTTACGCGATTACGGCCGTTTTTTCACTGTAAACCGCATGCTGAGTTTTGATAGCGTCAAGCAACGCCTAGAGCGCGAAAGCCCGCTTTCCCTGCTCGAATTCAATTACATGGTGATGCAGGGCTACGACTTTCTCGAGCTTAATCGCCGCCACGGCACAATTTTGCAAATGGGCGGCTCTGACCAATGGGGCAATATTATTAACGGCGTCGATCTCGGCCACAAATCCGATCGCGTCCAACTATTTGCCCTTACCGCGCCGCTTCTGACCACGCCTGATGGCAAGAAAATGGGTAAAACGCTGAACGGTGCTGTCTGGCTGAACGCCGATATGCTGAGCCCTTATGATTACTTCCAATACTGGCGCAATGCTGATGATGCGATGGTAGGCACGCTGCTCCGCCGCTTTACAATCTTGCCGATAGATGAGATCAAAAAGCTCGAAGCCCTGCAAGGCTCAGAAATTAACGAAGCTAAGAAGGTTTTGGCCTTCGAAGCCACCAAGCTTTGCCACGGCGAGCAAGCGGCTATTGACGCTGCGGCGACTGCGCAAAAGGTGTTCGAGCAAGGCGGCGTTGGTGATGATTTACCATCAATCGAGATCGATGCGTCACGTTTAGGCCAAGGCATATCCGTTCTCGATCTATTCGTAGAAACGGGATTGGCCGCGTCCAAAGGCGAAGCACGCAGGCTCATTCAAGGCGGCGGCGCGCGTATCAATGACAATAAGATCGAAGATCAGGATTTAAGCGCGAGCCAGTCTGACCTTACTGATGACGGGCATATAAAGCTTTCCGCTGGTAAAAAAAAGCACGCATTGGTAAAAATTAAAGCCTAAATCTCTCTTGCTATATGTTAAAACCTATCCTAATCTCCCTGAAATAATTATTAAATCAGGGAGATTTATCATGAAGCCATCATTACAAACAGTCACGACTGCCGCCGCATTATCGCTGGCGCTGACTTTTTCAGCGCAGGCCGAACGCTTTAACACCGATGGTCCTCTCACATGCCAAGGCCAGCTCTTTGACGGTGGTTACATCGCCACCTCAGAAAACGAAAAACTGAAATTGAGCGCAGATTTGCTTAACATTGCATCCGGCAAAAATCTGGTGAGCGATGTTACGAATTTAAGCGGAAATGTCGTTCTGATTACGCCATTAAATCCATCGACAGATTGTAATGATTTCATGAAATCTCTCACGGATACGGGCCTTATTAAAAACATCGAGCCTAACTATATGGTTGGCATTGATGGCCCCGGCATTTTAATGCCTTAATCGGCTACTGCGGCTAAATAATTTAATCTATAATCATATTGCCACTCCGCCTTAACAAGCGTATGAGTGGCATATGCGCAACGCACTTCTTTACATCGCCTCCGTTATGACATGGGGATTAACATGGTACGCCATCAAGTTTCAGCTTGGTGACGTGCATCCCAGCCTCTCTGTGAGCTACCGCTTCTTGTTGGCTGCGGCTGTCCTTTATCTATTTTGCGTTCTCACTGGTCGCCACCATCATAAATTCACGCTAAGGCAACACGGCTTTATAGCCCTACAGGGCGTCTTTTTGTTTTGCATTAATTACTGGCTGACCTATCAAAGTACAGCATTTTTGACGTCTGGCCTCGTGGCCTTATGTTTTTCCACCATGGCGATCATGAATATTTTCGGTCAATATTTTCTCTTCCGCCTCCCCTTTAATCGCCGCGTTGTTATCGGAGCCGTTATGGGGCTAATTGGTATTATGGCCGTATTTTATCCCGAAATCAGCCATCTCAGCTTTACCGATACCACTGTTCTTGGCGTTGCCTTATGCCTGATTGGTACATTTTCGGCCTCGATCGGCAATATGGTTTCCTTTCGCAATACACGCGCGCATATGCCGGTCATACTCACCAGCACCTACGCCATGCTGTATGGAGCGGCCATCACATTTGCGCTCGCTTTGGCCTTTGGCGCGCAGATTACCTTTGATACATCATTTGGCTATCTTGCCTCGCTGCTTTACCTTTCCATCTTTGGCTCGGCGATTGCTTTTACCTGTTACCTTACCCTGCTCTCGCGCATTGGTGCCGACAAGGCTGGATATGTGGCCGTACTTATTCCCATTGTGGCGCTCACCGTATCGACAATATTTGAAGACTATCACTGGAATATCTGGTCAATTTCGGGCAGCGCCCTCATCTTGCTCGGCAATGGTATCGCTATGAGTGATGCGAATGCGTTTAAATACCTGCGCCTGCGCGCGGGATGGGCGCTGTTAAAACCAGCCCCGCAGCAAGACCCAGAGCCTTAGAGCAAATAAAACCTTTAATGCTTGTAAGTTAAGCGCCGCTAGTGAAAAATAGGGGCTAACAAACAAGGACGCTGCCCTATGCGATATTTGCTTTTTCTTTTCCTCGTATTTGCGCTCATTCCACCAGCGCAAGCGCTTGAGCAAGAGAGCGTCGGCTCGATAAAAGCCGTTGAAGGCGTGGCCACTTTGATACGCAATAAAGAAAAAAGCGAGATCGCATTGGATGCCCCCATCTATCTAAGCGATACAATCTCGGTTGAAAATGATGCCCTCGTGCATGTAGCCTTCATAGATAACACGGCCCTAACGCTTGGCGGCAATACAATATTGGTTATTGATGAGTATGTTTATGACGCGGAAAACGCCGATAAAAACAAGGCCAGCTTTAGCCTAAAAAAAGGGGCGTTTCATTATATTAGCGGCCTTATCGCCAAGAAAGAAAAGCCCGCTGTCACGCTCAATCTCGATTTTGGCAGCATTGGCATTAGAGGCACTCAAATCTGGCGCGATATGGTTCCGGGCGAAAACGGTAAGCCTCAATGCCGGATTTATGTCGAAGGCGGCGTAGCGCGAATCTCTAACCCTCTTGGTTTTGTCACGCTTAAAGACGGATTTGGCACGAGCATAAGCAGCCTTGATAGCGCGCCAGAAACGGCCAAAGCATGGGGCGAGATAAAAATTGCAGAGATTAAAGCTCAGAGTTTCATCGAAGATCTCGAGCCAGCATTAGCGCCAGAAATCACCACGCCGAGCGAAAATGAATCTGAACCTAGACGAGAGGCGGAGCCCGCTCCAATGGCAGAAGAAGCCGCGCCGGAAACAAAGCATGAATTCGAAGCGCCTGCGGCCGATGCCCCCGCCGCATTCGGGACAGAAGAAGAAAGCGGAGCGCCGCCGAGCGCTACCGAAACACCAAACGCATTAGAAACGGACATTGCGCCGTAACCACACTCTATTCGAAAAGAATTCTACGCAAAATCCCCGGCGTTAGGACCGAGAGCGGGTTAACGGAAATCTCAGGATTATCTGTGTGACCCTTCATGCTGTACGTCGCGGCAAATAATGCGCCTGTTCCACCTGTCAGGATATCACCAACCAGCGGTATAGAACCGATAACCTTATTAATACCGGAAAGCGGAATGATTGTGCCCGACACGTCCACCTTTTGCGCGGCATTGTCAAAGACCCCGTCAAAAGTAAAGCCCAAAGAGTTACCGGATGTCCGCCCCTCTTTCAAAACCATAAGCGCGCCGCCTGGGCGATAAAGCCAATCAAATTTAGCCTCGAGCTTTGTAAAGCTCAGCCCTTCATTATCCAGCAATTGCAAAACGCCGGGCAAGGATAACGCGCCCAAGAGCCGCGCCAATGTCGGCGCTTCAACAACCTTAAAATTTGTAATTTCGGCAAGGCCAAGAAGGTTACGTTCATAAACACCGCGAATAGGCTCGCCATATATAACCAGCTTTCCGCCTTCAATATTATTATAGACATCAAACGCCGCTAGGAAAGCGCCCGCATCATCGGCCTCTAACCGGAACGTACGCACGCCCTTTGCATTCGGCTTGTAACGCAAATAAATCTGACCGCTTCCGGCCACACCATCCATCTCGAGCTGGTTATAACGCCCCTTACCATCAATGTCGGCATATAGCTTAACATTCTTAACCACGTCATCATCCGTGGTGCGCATATTTTTGACGTTAATGGAAAAGACCGTCGGCGGATCGGTGTAAGGCTTATCCTTATTTTCATCATCATCCATAAAGGGGCGCGCATCAAGCACAGCGCCGCTCATAATAATTTTCCGTGAGCCATCGGGCGCAAAATCAATCGTGCCGCTTGAATTGGTCTCACCGATAATAAAGCGCCCAGCCTTAACTTGTGCAACAGCCGTATCTTTGCCCGCGCCGCGAAAACTCACCGTGGCATTACCGAGGTCAAATCCTTGCGCCGTTACATTCAAGCCCGTAATGCTCTTGAGCTCATTATTGATCAGATGCGCTTTTAAGCTTGTCTTGCCAGGCGTGCCTACCGGCTTTTCGAAATCAAACGCTTCTACAAAAAACCGCGCGGGCTTCATATCAATATCGACTTGCGCATCGGCCTTTTTATCCGCATAACCTGTATAGACGACCTCGGCGGGAAGACTGCCCTCAACAAAGTCTTTCAAATCGACACCGAAATGATCGCGCAGCCCAGCATCTATTGTAATGCGTGCCTTAGCCTGATGCTTGAACGGCTTGCCCTTGCTATCCAGATATTCCATCCAATCAACGTTAACCGCGCGCTCGGAAAGCTGGCCTGAGCCTTTGACAGTATAGCGTTCGTTGTTAACACTGACCGTAAATGGGCCGCCGCTAAGCGGAAGGCCGCGCAGAACATCGGGCAAATATCCATTGGTGACTTTGCCGCTCACATCCATTTCAATTTCTTCAATATCAAGATCACTCTTTGTTGGAAAAGCGAGTTTTACCTTGAGATCAGCCTCACCTTTTACTTTCGAAACATCCATGCCAAGCTCGTCTTTAAGATCAATCGGCTCAAGGGAAATATACTCAAAAACACTTTTCAAAGGGCCGCTGAGCGCCAAGTCCATTTTCAGCGAGCCCTCACCTTTGGCAACAACTTTTTCGAAAAGCAAATCGGCCTTGCTAACCGCCAAGCCGCCAAGCTCGGCTTTATCGATTTGAATTGAAATCGTATCGCTATCCAGATCAAACACGCCTTTGCCAGACCCCTTTGTTACTGGCGGCAAGGGGCTGCGGTAATCAACATTCATATTGGAGACAGCAAAATTCGCAAGCAGCTTTTCCGCATCAACACTCCAGCCATCGTCTTCGCTTTGCGTTGCCACGAGCGTGGCTTCGGCGCTTAAGCCCGAAAGATCACCGCCGCTCATATTTTTAACAATCCACTCTTCCGATGAATCGCCGCGTAAGAATGCAGGCCAAAGCGGCTCAATCGCACTATGCGGCATATCATCTATCGTTAGTTCCATTGGGCCTTTATATGATTTTACGCCGGTCTCAGCATCGATAAGCCCATCGATATTCGCCCCGCCTCTAATGGTCACATCCTTAAGGGTAAGCGTGAGATCGCTCAGGCTGAGCTTTTCCTCGGGCGCTTTTTGGTAGGCGACATCAAACTTCATATCCTTATATGGAATAGCCTCTTCGGAAAGCGCGGCGTCTAGAATTTCGCCTTGCTCGGATGAGACGGTGCCGACGAGTGAGCGCAAACCAAGATTCGGGCCAAATACAGCGTTCACATCGGCGCTGAGGACAATGTTTTGTCCGCGCAAACGCTCTAAAGCTTCAACTTTCCCGGCGAAAATGCGCATATCCATATTGTGCAAATTCAAATGCGCGCCGAACAATTCATTGTCGCGGTCAAGCGTAAGCTCGGCCTTCACATGCGATAGCGCCCCATCGACCTCCGGCAAATCAAAATCCAGCGTGGATTTAATACCGCGATTCGCTTTTTCAAAAACAATATCCAGCCCCGGAAAAAACCATGACGCGCCAAAAACATGATCCTCGACCATCACTTGCGCATCAACAACCTGCAATGTGCGCAGCGAGCCTAAAGACGAGCTTTTTGCTTCGGCAGAGTCCGGATTTTCAATCAAATCCAATATGCGCTCAATCAGATTTTTCTGGTCATCCGCCTGACTTTCAATTTTTTCAGTAATGACCGTTTCTTCGGTTCCAAGACCAAAGTTAAATTCATTGTTTTCCGAACGAATAACCCGCAAAGAAGGGCGCGTAATGATCAAAGAGAGCGGCTCGATTTTGCCGATTAATAACTTGGATTTCGAAAGACTAAGCGCCAATTCATCTACGAAAATAATTTCACGGCCCTGCGCGCCAAAAATCCGACCATCCTGAAGCCCGAGTAATAAGGGCCCCTGAAGATCCGGCCAATAAAGCGTAGCGCTTTCCATCGTGCCGTAAATTCCGCTCCCCTCATCGCGCAGCGCGCTTTCCACGTAGTCGCGCGCGAAACTGATATCAACCGGCCCGCTTTTGAGTCGCCAAACAGTGATTCCGGCCCCAAGCAGAACTACAAACAACATAACAGCAAGCGTTTCACCTACAATCAAAGCCATGCGCCAGCTATAAATTTTTGAAAGAGACGGGTTTTTTATTTTGGGTTTGCGTAGTTTTTCAGGCTTCGAATTTTGCTTGCGCGGCTTCTCGCTCGGCGCATCAGCATCTAGCATGGGGGAAGGTTTTTTCTTAATGTTCCAAATCAAGGAAATAAATCCGGTCTCTTGCTTTTTTGAAAAACGATATGAAAAGTTTACCACAATAATAATCTCATAGTGATTGAAATAAGCCCTAAATGCGCATTTTCAAGAAATTTCTGAACATCGGGTTTAAAGATCTTATTTTTGAAATATGGAGAAAACAATGACACTGAAAATCGGCGATATAGCCCCTAATTTTGAACTCCCCGTTGATAATGGCGCGGTGGCTTCGCTTGGAGATTACGTTGGCCGGATGCTCGTTTTATATTTTTATCCCAAGGATGACACCCCCGGTTGCACGAAACAGGCCTGCGGCTTTCGCGATAATCTCAAAGATTTTGAAAATCTGAATGCGGCAGTGCTTGGCATTTCCAAAGACAGCCTTAAAAAACACGAGAAATTTACAAGCAAATACGAACTTAACTTCCCCCTCGCCTCGGACGAAGCAGGACAAACCTGCGAAGACTACGGCGTTTGGAAAGAGAAATCCATGTATGGGAAAACATATATGGGCATTGAGCGCACAACATTTCTCATAGATGAAAACGGAAAAATTGCGGCCATTTGGAACAAGGTCAAAGTTGCAGACCATATTGACGATGTACGCAGCGCGCTCGAAAAGCTGAAAAAAGCCGCCTAAAAACAAAAAACGAGCCTTGAAAGCTCGTTTTTTAATTCATATACCGATAACGCAATTAAGCCGCCAGCGATTCCTTACCCGTTACAGTCAATCCTGCCTCGGCCTTGTTCAAGTGATCATGGATATGCTCGGACATAACATCCGTATAGCCATGGAAGAAGTGATTGGCTTCGGGAACAACGCGGTAATCCATCGTAATTCCTTTTTGGATTTGTACTTTCTCAACGAATTTCTGTACGGAAGGCTCTTGCACCACGTCGTCACGGCCACCTTGCAAGATCAAACCCGATGTCGGGCATGGCGCAAGAAAGCTGAAATCATACATATTGGCCGGAGGCGCAACAGACACAAAGCCTTGAATTTCAGGGCGACGCATCAACAGCTGCATTCCGATCCAAGCGCCGAATGAGAAACCGCCAACCCATACATACGGGGCGTTTTGGTTAATCTCTTGCATCCAGTCAAGAGCAGAAGCCGCATCGCTAAGCTCGCCTTCACCGCGATCAAAAAGCCCTTGTGAGCGACCCACGCCGCGGAAGTTAAACCGCAAAGTAGAAAAGCCGCGTTCCACGAAATTCTGGAACATTGTATAGGTAATTTTATTATTCATCGTGCCGCCATGTTCGGGGCTCGGGTGCAGGATTAAAGCCAGCGGGGCATTTTTAACTCTGGAATGAGAATACCGACCTTCAAGTCGGCCAACAGGGCCATTAAAGATAATTTCTGGCATAAATACTCCTTCATTATTTGTGGCCACTTCACGAGAAGAGCCCATTTACCATAAGAAAAACAAATTATTTTTCAATGGGTTAGACTTATGTGAAGGGTATAAAGAAGTAAAAACAATATGTCCAGAAATATATGCTAAGTCATTGAAATTGCTGTGGACAGTTTGGGCCGCAGATTGTTATCACGACCTAACATTAGAGAAAACGAATTTTCCACTTTACTTTCCGATTGCAATTGCATATCACCCATTAAAAACAAATAAAAACCTGCTTCAAGGTTTTAGTGAGGGTTAATATGACTGAAAGATTAAAACTTACATCGCGCGGATATTATGCAGTTACCGCCATGGTCTTCTTGGCAGGCGCATATTCAAAGCCGCACACACCAACGCCACTATCCGATATTGCTCAGCAGGGCAATATTTCCCTTTCCTATCTCGAGCAGCTTATCGCCGGACTTCGCCGTCACGGGCTCGTGAAGAGTGTCCGCGGCCCAGGCGGCGGCTACACTCTCGCGCGGCCAGCCAACACCATCAGCATACCCGATATATTAATCGCTGCCGAAGACAGCATCCCCGCCAAGAAAAACCCACAAGGCCAGAATAAAGAGGGCAGCTGCCCCTACACAAACGCGCTTTGGGACAAGGCGGGAGGCATTCTTTTTGCTGGATTAAAGACCACAACGCTTGCCGATATCCTTAAAAATTAATCGCCGCTACGCCCTAACATCACAAATAGTTTGAAGTGAATAGCCGTTATAGGGCACACTCCGCCCCATGAAAAAGACGATCTACCTTGATTATAACGCGACGGCTCCCATGCGCCTACAGGTGCGGGAGTTGGTCGTTAGCCTGCTTGATCGCCCTTTAAATGCATCATCCGTGCATAGCCATGGCCGCGAGGGCAAGCGTCTAATCGACGCCGCGCGCCGTCAAATTGCCGCGCTCTGCGGCGCGGACGCCAATAACGTCATATTCAATAGCGGCGCAACCGAAGGCAATAACACAGTCCTCAAACACTTCTCCGGCCAGCGTATTCTCGTAAGCGCGCTCGAGCACCCTTCTGTGCGCGAAGCCAGAGCGGACGCCATCTCTATTCCGGCCACGCCATCCGGCCTTATTGATTTGGCGGCGCTTGAAGTTTTGCTCAAGACAGACAAAACCGCACTTGTCTCCGCCATGCTGGTGAATAACGAGACCGGCATTATCCAGCCCGTGGCCGAGATCTCGAAACTGGCGCGCAAATATGGCGCTTATTTCCATTGCGACGCGGTACAGGCTGCAGGGCGCATTCCGATTAACTTGTTAGAGCTCGGCATAGATTTCCTGACGCTTTCCAGTCATAAAATTGGCGGCCCGCAAGGTGTGGGTGCGCTCGTCCTTGGCCTATGCGGCGAAACACCAACCCTTCTGGATGGCGGCGGGCAAGAGAAAAAAGCACGCGCGGGTACAGAAAATATTGCCGGAATAGCAGGATTCGGTCTTGCCGCTGCTCTATCATTAGAAGCCATAACTAGCGCCGCCGCGCCTACTTTTAACGCCATGCTGGAAAAAGAATTGCGCAGTATAAGCCCTACAATAAAAATATATGGGTGCGAAGACGGCATTGCCCGCGTGCCGAACACCACGTTCTTTTCTCTACCTGGCGCATCGTCCGAGACATTGCTGATGGCTCTTGATCTGGACGGAATATGCGTGTCCAACGGCTCCGCCTGCTCAAGCGGCACAGTCAAGGCCAGCCACGTTCTTCTAGCCATGGGCGAAGACAGAGCCAGCGCAAGCGCAGCCATTCGCGTCTCAAGCGGCTGGGATACCAAGGAAAGCGATATTAGAGCATTCCTTAGCGCCTTCGAGAAAATTTTCGCCCGACTTTAAAACCTCAAATGTAAATGAGAACGCTTCGCAACCCGCGGAATAATTGACTTTTGTCAAAGTAAAGATTTGAAACCTGTGTCATTGTGTACTAATAAAGACGCATAAAATTTCTTCCATGAAGGTTTTCCTGTGACAAGTTTTGATTACACCACCCATTTTGAACGCAGCCTCGATACTATTCGCAAAGAGGGTCGCTACCGCCGCTTTGCCAATTTGGAGCGCATTGCTGGGCGATTCCCTAAAGCCATATACCGCGCCCCTGACGGCAGCGAAAAAGAAATCACGATCTGGTGTTCCAATGATTACCTCGGCATGGGGCAGCACCCCGTTGTTTTGAAGGCCGCGCATGAAGCCCTTGAAAACTCAGGCGCCGGGGCTGGTGGAACGCGTAACATTTCCGGCACAACGCGCTATCACGTTGAGCTTGAAGAATCACTGGCTGACCTTCATCAAAAAGAAGCTGGCCTTGTGTTTTCTTCCGGCTATGTCGCCAATGAAGGCGCGCTCGGCACAATAGGTAAGATGTTGCCTGAATGCATAATTTTTTCTGACGCCCTCAATCACGCCTCTATGATCCACGGTATGCGGGATTCAAAAGCCGAGAAAAAAATATTCCGTCACAATGACCTTCAGCACCTAGAAGACTTACTTAAGGCCTCTGATCCCGCGCGCCCGAAAATCATCGCTTTTGAATCCGTTTATTCGATGGAAGGCGATATCGCCCCTATTAAAGAGATTTGTGATCTAGCGGAAAAATATAATGCTCTGACATATCTGGACGAAGTGCATGGCGTTGGGATCTACGGCCCGCGCGGAGGCGGCGTTGCCGAAGAGCGCGGCCTTATGCACCGCATTGATATGATCGAAGGCACATTTGGCAAGGCTTATGGCTGCATGGGAGGCTTTATTACCGGCAAGGCAGCCCTCGTGGACGCTGTGCGCAGCTTTGCCTCGAGCTTTATCTTTACAACCAGCTTGCCGCCATCCGTTCTGGCCTCGGCACATGCCGCCGTTGAGCATTTAAAGGTATCCGATATAGAGCGCAGCCGAATGCGCCGCAATGTCAAAGCCTTCAAGGAACGCTTAAACGCTGCCGACCTCCCATATTTACAAGGCGAGAGCCATATTGTCCCCCTCGTAGTGGGTGAGCCGAATTGCTGCCGCGAGATCAGCGAGCTTTTATTGCGCGAGAATAATATCTACGTTCAACCAATCAATTACCCCACCGTCCCCAAAGGCACAGAGCGCCTTCGCCTCACAGCAACAGCTGCGCACAGTCTAGACGATGTTCATGCGATGGCCGATATTTTGCAAAATCTATGGGAAACGCACCACGCGCTAATCCGCGCTGTAGCGTAAAAATATCAAATTCTAAAAATAATGGAAATTAAGCGGAAATATTAACGTTGCCGCCGCGTGACGACGGGGCAACTATTTGATCAATCATAGAAACAACAGCTTGTTGTAAATCGGCAGACTTCTTCATAACTGAAATAGCTATATTCTGTTGTAAGGCTGCTTGTTGAACGGCTACGCCTGCTGAAATCGAACTCATTAGAATCTCCTTATATTAAGAATATAACACAAAACTTAATATTTCCTAAAATTCAAAGCCATTATGCCTTCTTGTATTTGTTAAAATAGCGGGAACAGGCGTTTTCCAGTTCTTTGACCAGTGCATAACCTTCTTTGCCGCCATCCCCTTTCAAATTATTGGCCAGTATAATTTCAATTGTTTTTTCATGCACATGGATAACTTGAACCGCATCGGGGTTGAGCGGGGATGCGTTCTCCAGAAAGTGCAAGGCAAGCGCCGCAATCTCGCTGATGAGTTGATAACGGAACATACCGCCATTGGCTTTAAGCTGCATAATGGCATTGGCCAGAGTTTCTACTCGGCTCTTTTTTTCACCCTCATTGTCCGCTGCCTGCACAGCCTTTAGGCTATCGCTCATAGCTTTCAAAAGCTGCGTAGCGACTGGCTTGAAATCAAATTCGGTTTTTTGGATAAAAACCTGCGCCTTTTCGAGCAGCTTTTCATCAATGCCGCCGACACCAACTTTCATCTTCAATTTATTTGGCGGCTTTATAAACCGCGGCTTTTTGTAACTTTCAATCATAACATCAACTTTAAATAAAACATTCGTTAATCAAATTATAGCGTTTAGGAGCCGCCAAGATTTTTGGCTTCATTTCTCAATTTTTTCAAAATATCCGCCACAGATTTCTGTTCGCCCGCATTCTCAGCGCTGCTATCATCATCACGCCTTTGCGGCCCGTCATATTCTTTAATATGGCGGCGGCGGCGATCCGGTCCGAAAAAGTTTTCTGCATCAACAAATTGACGGGGACGCTCTATAATCTGGACAATGCGGTTATAGAGATCATGTGAGGTGAACGGCTTAACCAGAAACTCTGTAATTCCGAAATCACGCGCCGATTCGACGCGAAGGCGCGAACTAAATCCTGTCATCATAATAATCGGGACATAAGGATTGGGAGAAAGAGGGTTTTTACGAACCTCTTTCGTAAATTCCAGCCCATCCATAGGCTCCATCATCCAATCCGTTACAATTAAGTCTGGATCAACACGCTGCACGATCTCCATGGCTTCGGCACCACTATTCGCCGTATAAATGTTTTTAAACCCGAATATGCTCAAGATTGATTTACAAAGAGTGAGCATAGGCACCATGTCGTCAATTATGAGTATTTTGCTTGTCGTTAAATCATAGGCCATTAATAAATATGTTCTCTAAATTCCTAAAAATTTTATTATAAGCCTATAAAATAAAAAAACCATAGATGTTCAAATGATTTTCTCTGCATTATGATGTGAAAAAAATATTCTAGGAGGAAATGCGATGCCCCATGGAGGCCACATATTAGTTAAGGCTTTGAACCAACTTGGCGCGACCAGAGTTTTTTGCGTTGCGGGGGAAAGCTACCTGCCCGTGCTGGATGGATTTCTGGATTACTCCGATATCGAAGTTGTCACCTGCCGCCAAGAATCAGGTGTGACCTTCATGGCCGAAGCCCACGGGCAGCTGACAGGGCAGCCCGGCATTGCGCTTGTTACGCGCGGCCCAGGCGCTTGTAATGCCTCGATTGGCGTCCATACCGCGATGCAATCCTCAACGCCCATGATTCTTTTGGTGGGACTTATTTCGAGCGCAGACCGTGATAAAGAGGCGTTCCAAGAATTTGATCTCGAGCAAATGTTCGGCTCACTCAGCAAATGGCAAGCTGTCATTGATAACGCCGAGCGCATTGGTGAATACATCACCCGCGCTTGGCATGTCGCAACCTCTGGCCGCCCGGGCCCAGTGGTTCTGGGTTTGCCTGAAGATGTCCTGTTTCCACAAACAAAAGACCAGATCATTAAGCCAATCAGCTCCAATGAAATTACGCCCTCTAAAGACAATATTGCGGCCATCAAAGACATGCTGGGCAAGGCCTATAGGCCGCTCATCATAGCGGGCGGCGGCGGCTGGAGCGCGCGCGCCATCACAGATTTATCGGATTTCGCACGCAGTGCGCATATTCCGGTTTGCACGGCTTTTCGTCGTCAGGATGTGTTCGACCATAGTCATTCCAACTATATCGGCGAGCTTGGAACGTCCTCCAATCCGGCGCTGATCGAGCGTGTGAAACAAGCCGATGTTATTCTGGCGCTCAATACCCGCCTTGGCGAGATGACAACGCAGAGTTACACGCTCTTTGGTGATGATCAAAAAATCATCCATGTCTATCCGCAGGCCGAGGAATTCGGCAAATCCTGCGCGCCAGATTTGGCGATTCACTCCCATATCGCGCCCATGGTCTCGGCGCTCGCAGGAGCCTTCAAGCTGGATGGCCGTAAATGGGCGGCGTGGCGCGATGCGGGCCGCAGCGCTTATAATGAATGGACAAAAATTGATGCCACTCTAAAGCGCCAATGGAGCGGCGCTGATATGACGCTTATCTATAAGTTTCTTCAAGATAATCTGCCCAAAGATGCCATCGTTACAACGGATGCTGGAAATTTCAGTGGTTGGGCGCAGCGATATTTGCGCTATGGCCGCCCCGGACGTTTACTCGCACCCGTTAGCGGCGCTATGGGCTACGCAGTTCCTTCCGCCGTTTCGGCGTCGCTGGAGCACCGTGATCGCACCGTGCTCGGCATTTGCGGCGATGGCGGCTTTATGATGAGTGCGCAGGAACTCGCTACAGCAGCGCATCACGGCGCCAAGCCTATCATTATGGTTTGTAACAACGGTGTCTACGGCACAATCCGCATGCATCAGGAGCGCGAATACGCCAATCGCCCCAGCGCAACATCGCTCACCAATCCTGATTTTGTGACATTGGGCAAAAGCTACGGATGCTTCGCCGCGCGTGTCAAAAAGGCTGAGGACTTTGCCGATATTTGGGATAAAGCGCTCAAACATGATGGCCCATCGCTCATAGAGGTCGTTATGGATCCGGCGCAAGTGAGCACGCGCAGCTAAAACAAAGCTGTCCTTTTATTTTAAAACCGCGTATGACTCAAAGAAAAATGCAGGTAAAAATACCGCATATGCTGGGAGGCAAATAATTGGAAATCAAAAGATTTGGACGAATTTTTCAAGACGCAGCCATTCGCGATGGTGAGCCAGTAATCAATAAGGCGCACAAGATTAAGGTCGCCCCGAAAACTTTCGAGACACTTTACACCACAGTCAAAGAAGTCATGACCTTGCTTGAAGATGCCGGCATGCGCGAAAGAGAAGTGCGAGGTATCTTCCCGCATCTCAATCAAAAAGATATCTCGGCCTGCCGCGCCTTTGCCGCCGTCAATATGCCGGATAGCAAAGAATATTCGCGCAATAACCGCAATCCCGACATTAAAATTCTGCTGGATGAAAATATCCCGCACAGCCTCGTTATCCCGCTCAGTCATCACATGAGCAGCCTATCGCATATCTACTATGAAGGTATGACCAGCTATATGGATGATTTTATCTATTGGCGGCCATATATGCATATTAAGGATCATTCCGCTGAAACGCCGGAAGAGCGGACGCGCCGCCGCGGCATTAAACACATCATCATCAGCAATGATAGTGACCTCTGCGACCTTGCCTATGCGCAGTGGCAACAGCGGGTTATGACCTGCGCCACCCCTGAAGACATCGACTTTACCGACACCAATACGGTCTATAGTATTAATAAATGGGATATAGAGAAGATCGAAAAAGATGAAAAGTTTTGTCAAAAAATGGCCGCCAGTATTCTAAACACCGCCCATAACCCCAAAGGCCCATGGTATAAAATCAGAAGCAATGGCAGCGTTTATCCTGGGGTAACGCTCCAAGAAATGTGTAAAGCAGCCGAGCGTAATATCGAGATTGAACAATATAAGGCGGCAAAAGAAACAGGCTTTAATGCGCCCGAGCTTTCTTAAAGACTATCCCCGCCAGCCATAGGCACGAAGGCGCTCTATATAAATGCCCAGCGTTTCTTTATCAGCGCAGACAATGCGCACTTCTCTTGGGTGCTCATCAAGGCGATCTAGGATGGAATGTATCATAATGCGCGCGGCTCTTCCCTTGCCAAAAGCCTTACGCCCAGCGCCCAGAGGTGGAAAAGCAACGGTATTCAAAAGCATACATTTTGCCAGCACGAGAGATTTTCTTACACACATGACGAGATGCTTATCTTCCCGCTCGAAATCCGATTTCCAGTTTGGGCGCACGGCGTAAATAATGTTCTTACAGGGTAATGCAAAACCGGGCACAGCGTAAACATCACCGGCTTTTGGTTGATAGATATTTTCTAAAATAAAATCATCGAGATCACCGCCTGCTTGCTTAAGAATCGACTGGTTAATACTCCCCGCAACCTCAAGGGATTGGGGCAGCATTGAGACAATGGCATCGGCGTCCTGCGCGGTAATATCCCCCAGCACAGGTTTAATTTTATTGATATAAGGATTGGATGCGCGGCTCGCGTCTGATATCACTATATCCATGATGGGCGCATTTCGATTTCTACTTGTTTTTACTTTTCTACTGAGTGGTAGCGTTGCCGCCTTGGCGCAAGCACCCTCCCCCACAACTATTGATAATACACACAATGATGCGCAAAACAAATTCGGAATTGCCATGCATGGCGCGCCGAAATACAGCGCCGCCGATACGCATATCGCTTACGCCAATCCCGATGCGCCTAAAGGCGGCCATATCAAGCAATCGGCTATCGGGACATTCGATACCCTTAACCCCTTCTCCATCAAGGGAAAAGCAGCGCAAGGGCTTAGCATGGTCTATGACCGCCTCATGGGCCGCGTCTGGGATGAGGCGTTTTCGATGTATCCGCTCATTGCCGAGAGCTACGAGATGCCCGAAGATCGCTCAGAAATTACTTTTCACCTTAATCCTAAAGCGCGTTTTCATGATGGCACGCCGATTACCGCCGAGGATGTTCTTTTTTCCTTCGAGACGCTCAAAAATGAAGGCCGCCCGAATATGCGCAGCGTTTATCGCCTCGTCGACAAGGTGGAAACCCCTACGCCGCTCAGTATCCACTTCACCTTCGGTGAGGGCTATGACCGCGAAACAGCACTTATTTTAGCCATGATGCCCGTTCTTTCCAAAGCGTGGTGGGAGGGCAAAACATTTGATTCCTCCACACTGGATACGCCCAATTTAAACGGCCCCTATACCATTTCATCCATTGATGCGGGGCGCAGCATTACCTATAAGCGCGTTCCCGATTACTGGGCAAAAGATTTGCTGGTGAATTTCGGGCATAATAATTTTGATGAGATTACCTATGATTATTACCGCGATGATACGGTGGCCTTCGAGGCATTCAAGGCCGGAGAAACCGATATCCGCCGCGAAACCGATATCGGCAAATGGTCGGGCGCGTATGATTTCCCCGCCCTTACAAGCGGCAGCGTTATCAAAGAAGCAATCGCACACAAGCGCCCCGAACAAACTAAAGGGCTTATTTTCAACACCCGCCGCGCGCCCTTTGATGATGTTAAAGTACGTGAAGCGCTTAATCTGTTTTTCGATTTTGAATGGGCAAATAAGAACCTTTATTATGACGCCTATAAGCGCATCAATAGCTATTACCCCAACTCCGAGCTTGCCGCCAGCGGTGAGCCGAGCGCGCTTGAGCTTGAAATTCTAGAGCCATGGCGCGGCAAAATACCGGATGAGGTTTTTGGGGCAGCTTATGAGCCGACTACAACGCCCGATGAGCGCGCCGCACGGGCTAATTTCCGCAAGGCCAACGCGCTTTTGAACGAGGCCGGATGGGTAGTAGAGAACGGCAAGCGCATGAAAAACGGCAAGCCCTTTACCTTCGAAATTCTGCTCAGCGCTCCCGAAGACGAAAAGCTGGCGCTGCATTTCCGCCGCGCGCTCGATAAAATGGGCATCACTGCCCGCATTCGCGTACTTGATAACGCCGCCTATCGCGGGCGCTTGAATGAGTATGATTTCGATATGACGCTGTATTACTGGCTGTCATCCCTTTCGCCCGGCACCGAGCAAATCCTTTATTACGGCTGCAAAGCGGCGGATGAGCCTGCACGCTGGAATTTTCCGGGCATTTGTAATCCGGCCATTGATGATATTGCTTCCAAAATCGCCACCTCCACCAGCCGCGAATCACTTGTGGCGCATATTCACGCCCTTGACCGCATTCTGACATGGGGGCGCTATATGGTTCCCCTATATTATGGCGGCGCGGATTACTTTTCCTATTCCTCATCCATTAAACACCCCGAAACTATTCCCATATATGGCGCGGTTCTGGAAACATGGTGGATGGATCAGTAATCAAATATAAATCGGCATTGTGGTCGCGCCCCTCTCTTGCTATCATTTGTCACGGAATAACTTTTAAGACGTGAGTACATATGAGAATTTCACTGACAGTATTAAGCGGATTTTGCGTTCTAGCCATGGCAGGATGTACAACCTATGACGGTAACCAGATCCTCGATAAAGGCCAATTCTGGCAGCGCGCCAGCGTTTCTGACGCCGCCTATATGCAAGGGCCAAAAGCGCAGCAGATGCTGAATAACGATATCGCCTCTTGCGTGACCGAGCTGCGCGAGCTCGAAAGACTAGGTCAGCTGCGTGATGCTATCCCTGCCAGCCCGCATAATGACCGCGTACTTTCATCTGATGAAATTGCCCTTCGCAAATACGAAGAGCCTGAGCGCGTGAAATATCTCTTAGCCGAAAACGGCGAATATCACGATTTCGAAACTTGTATGATTGCCAAAGGCTGGGAGCGCGTAAAATATGTGCCTTATGCCGTGGCGCACACATCACGTAAGAATTACATGAAAAACCATGTTGATTACAAATACGAAGCCCCTGAATACCAAGCCAGCGAGCCTATAACGCAAGACGAAGGTAAATATGGCGGGCTGAACGAATAAAAAATGACGCTAACCGAAATTTTAAAAGCTCATAGCGTGTCTATGAGTTTTTTTTTCACCATGTCCACGCTTAAAGTTTCCATTAAGCTACCGCAGGTCTTGGAGCTATAACCATCGAAATCAATAAGCTCATCAAAGCTCTGTGGCGTTCTTGCGTAATCACTCGTCGCGCCGTAAGGGGCATAAATATGCGGATAGCTAGGTCCAAAAAGCCCGAGCGTCGGAACACCAGCCGCCGCCGCGCAGTGCATCAACCCAGAATCATTTCCGATATAAAAATCACAGCGCGCCAAAGCCGCCGCCGCCGTGCCGGGGTCAGTCTTGGCAATAATATCGAGCGCCTTGTCTTGCGGGATACTGGCCAGCACTTGGCGCGCAGCCTCTTCTTCGCCGGGCGCTGCAAAAACGGCTACGCGCGCGCCTTCCATTTTGCCGCCTGCTGCGATCATAAACGCGATAATTTCGTTAAATCTCTCCGCTGGCCACGTTTTACCGGCCCAATTGGCCGTCGGGCCAATGCCCAGCACAGGCGCGCCGTCAGGGATAAGCATCTTGGCCTTTTCCTCTTGAGCGGCGCTGAACCATAGTTTTGGCGCCGGCACGGAGGATAGGCGCATGACGGCGGCGTTTTGCATAACCTTATGCGCCTTCTTATTTATATGCTTGCTAAAGATGTAACGCTTTTTCGCCCTTATAAAGCGGGAGACAGCGGAATTGCGCAAATCGACCACAATGTCCCAGCGCGTGCCGACAACGTCTTTCCAAAGCTTCACCCAGTGGCCATTATGTTTTTGTTTGTTCAACGCAATAATGCGCTCCAATTGCGGCGTGCCTTCGAATAAAGAGACGGCGAGCGGGCCGCACGCGATCGTAATTTTTGCTTTAGGATAATTTTGCACCATATAATTAAGCAAGCCGCTGGATAAAACGGCATCGCCAATGCGGCTGGATGTGATAAAAAGGATGTGACGAACCTCGGACATGGACCACACTATGCCAGATACACCATTTTTTACACAACTGAAAAATCGCGGCCTCATACATATTGAGGGAGCGGATCGCCGCGCATTTCTGCAAAACCTAATCACCAATGATGTAAACAAACTATCGGTGACCAAGTCGCTCTACGCCTGCCTGCTTACCCCGCAAGGCAAATTTTTGCACGATTTTTTTGTGCTGGAGGGCGAAGGGTTTATCTTGCTTGATTGCGAGGGAGGTGAGCGGGCCGCCGATCTTTTCAAGCGCCTGAATATGTTCCGCCTGCGCGCCGATGTGCAACTCTCCCTTGAGGAAAGCAATTCTGTCTACGCCATTTTCAATGCTTCCGGCTTAGGACTACCTGACCCGCGCCATCCAGAGATGGGAAGCCGCAGCTTTGAAAAGCCTGGCTTACCGGAAAAAGATTTTGAAGAATGGGATAGCCGCCGCATTAAGCGCGTCATTCCTGATGGCTCGCGCGATCTGATCGTCGGCACCTCAACAATGGACGAGGCGCAGATGGACACACTGAACGCCATCTCCTACGAAAAGGGCTGCTATATCGGACAAGAGCTCACCGCGCGCATGCATTACCGCGGTCTCGGCAAGAAGCATATTCAATGTGTGAAACTGGATAATTTACCGGAAAAAGCCGAACTGCGCTCTAGCTGCGGTGACATAGGATTGGCCTTGGTGCGCACGCCTGTTTGATTTGACACAATAATAATCCTCGGCTACAGTGCCTTTTTAATATGTAAAAGTTACTTATATGACACTTATCGCTACGCCAGATACGGAAGTTTTGCAGGGCACTGCGCTTGGCCATGTTTCACATGTGCAAACACATATGCAAAATGATAGCAGTAATGCTTTTAAAGCATTTTTGTTACAATGGCCGATCATGGCTGCTGGCGGCGTTATTTCACAGGGCCTAGTTACCCCGAGCACAGCAGAAGAGACAATACTCTGGAGCGTGGCAGTTGGAGCAGGTTGTTCTTCGGCTTATCTTGCGCAAGGACTTAATGAAACCCGCGCAAAACTCAGTCGTCTACGTCATAGCTTTAATGAAGCCGTTGATAATTTTGCTGAATTTGAAAAAAAATTGGTGCGCCCTCTAACAGAGGCTTTAGATAACAAACGCGACACAGCGCTTGACTTCATTAACATCAAAAAATATCCCATTCGTAATGGCTTGGCGGCAACATTTTTGGCGTGTACCTTTATGCAAGATGATCCACTTGGCAAAATTAGCCTATTATTTCTGGCCACCAACATGATGCTGAGCGGCGCAATGCTAAAAGAGGAACATGATATTGATGCCCTTGCTAAGACGGCAAAGAGCAGCGCAACCCACCTGGAGCTCATGAGAGATTACCGCTTAAATAAGCCGGAAATGCTCGAAGGCTTTGATTTTAGATAATTTTTAGGCCGCCTGCGGCGCAAACATCGTCTTGAATAAGACCACAATCAACATAACAACAATAAAACCAATCGCCAGCAAGACATCCTTGCGACTAAAAAAATGATACATATCAAAGGTTTTCAAAACCTCTGGCTCTGCACTGTCCGGTTTTTGTTTCTGATCATCCATATGATTAATGTGGGGCTATTCCATCAAAAAAACAAGGGGAAGGGAAATTTAATCCCCTATCCGTTAGCCACCTTGTTTTTAT
>JBBKXC010000031.1:0-3030 GCA_037969275.1 Bdellovibrionales bacterium
ATAACGCCATCGGCCATGTGAAGAACGCGCTCCACTTCGCCGCCGAAATCGGCGTGTCCTGGTGTATCAATAATATTGATACGAACATCTTTCCACATCACCGATGTTGGCTTGGCAAGGATCGTAATGCCGCGCTCTTTCTCGAGATCGTTGGAATCCATCATACGTTCAGCGACTTGCTGCCCGGCGCGGAACATGCCGCTTTGTTTCATCAAATTGTCGATCAGGGTCGTTTTACCGTGGTCAACGTGCGCGATAATCGCGATATTTCTTATATTTGTCATTGAAATCGTTTCTATTTCCGTAGGTTAGTCAGGGCAGATATATGAGGGAATTTGCCGTAAAAGGCAAGTTTTTTCGATAAGTTTGATATTATCAGCTTAAAAGTGCCTTGCGTAAGGCGGCCTGTTTTTGCTGCTGATAGGTCAGAACGTCGCGGAAATCCTTGTCAATTCCGGCTAAATTCTCGATGCCGCCTTCAAGATCGGCCATCTCTGCTTGCTCTAAGTCTTGCAATTTAAGAAGGATATCGCGGAGATCGCTCTGGGCATCTATGAAATCGCTAAGGCTCTGGGCGCTATCATCGCCGTTGTTATCATCACCCTGAGTTACGAGACTATTTCCACTTACAAATTCCTGTAGTGAGGCAACCAGCCCTGATTGGAGAATGATGCTATCTCGTGAGCCCAGAAGATGCTGAAGCATTACGGCTGTATTTTCGCGCAATATCTGGATTTCATCACCGTAAAAAGCGTTATCGCCAGTGCCATTAATCACGGCACCAATTAAATTACGCGAGTGGAACGATTTTTCCGGATTGAGAATATCACTCACGCGGAAAATATCGCGCGTATTAAAGCCATTAAATCCTGCAAAGGCTGGATCATTGTTAATCCCGCTATTGCCTTGGCTGGACGTTGACGTGTCATTATTCGTGAAATTATCTCCAATGTATTCATAAACATCAGCAATGTTCAAAACGAAAATCTGGTCAAATGTATTGCCGTCGACATCGCTTACCTGAATGGTAATGCTCATCGTCGGGAAGGATTCAAAATCAAGCGCGCCAGCAACAACCAATTGGTCGCCATTAATCGCAAAGGCATTACCCGGATTGTTGATTAGCGTATAGGTGAACACCTCGTCACTATCGGCGTCTGTTGCGCTGAGTGTGCCGACAAAAGTGTTAAGCGGCGCATCTTCGGAAGCAAGAGTTCCGACTAATATAACTTCGGTTGGCGCAGTGTTGTCATCGACATTGATAGTGAAAATTTGATCGAATGTGCCGCCATTACCATCATCCGTGCGGATGGTCACGCTATGCTGCGTAAATGTTTCGTAGTCAAGCGCGGCGTTTAAACGCAATTCATTGCCAACGCGAATGAATTTACCGTCGGGATCATTGATGATCGAATAGGTAAAACTGTTGGCCGGTAGATCGGCATCTGTGCTCGTGAGTGTTCCTATGACTGTACCGAGCGCCGCTGATTCATGGATATTCGTGCCGCTGAGCGCAATCGCTGTCGGCGCATCATTCACTGGTGTCACTGTAATAGACATTGTGGCTGTATCGGCGCCCGCGCTGTTCTCGCCGCCATCGGCCAGTGAAATATCAAAGCCTGCGGTTAGTGTTTCGCTGCCATCATGGATGAATTTCACTAAATTGCTCGCAACATCGGAAGCCGTGAAGGTGTTTTGTGTAATGCCGTTCACCTGAATGATGCCGTTCGAAAGGTTGGAAACAGTGTAGGTAACGCCCGCGGCGCCATCATCTGGGTCGGTAAAGCCGAGATCGGTATTAGTAATTGGGTAAACAGCTCCTTCAGCCATAGTTATAGTTAGATCGCCTGTAATGACCGGTGCATCATTCACAGGCGTCACGGTGAAATTCAGCGTCGCCGTATCGGTTACCGCGCTGTTCTCGCCGCCATCGGCTAGAGAGATGTTAAAGCTGGCTGTCGTTGTTTCGCTGCTGTCATGAATAAAGGTAACTTGCCCGGCGTTTACTTGCGCTTGCGTAAAGGTATTCTGCGTCACGCCGTTTACTTCTATATGGCCATTGCTCAGTGCTGATGCCGTATAGGTTAGGCCCGCTGGGGCATCATCGGTATCAAAGGCATTCAAATTGGCATTGGTAATGGTGAAGGAGCCGCCCTCAGCTAATGTCATTACCGGATTGGCTTCATAGACGCTCACATTTCTAAACTGTGATATTGCATCCGCGCCAGCATCATCATCGGCCATGAAATACATATGCGTTACAGCGCCAGTGAAGTCTGCGCCCACTGGGATTTCATAGCGCACCCAGCCATCACCTAGATTGTAGGTGTTGAAGCCATGATTAAAGAGTGCGTTGTTATCAGTACCGAAAAGGTTGTAGGCAAAGCTTCCATCAGTAACGCTGTCATTACTATCAAAGCCTATACCTTGAATTTCGCCTTCTTTGGTGCTGCGGAAATCAAAAGTTAAAACTGTGTCTGTCGTTAGTGTTATTGGCAGCGCAATTTTTTTCCATGCATTGCCGTAGATTGTAAGAACGCTGCCGTCACTTGAAACGATATGGGAGGTCGGCGTCGCGCCTTGTCCATCACCAGCATTACTAGCCGAGTATGCGAGTATCGGCGTGCTGGTGAAATTAATAGTCGTTGGCGCGCCGTCCGTAACAGCAACGGTTGGCCCATGATTTACGGCTGTGTTTACATTCAGACTAAAAGCGCCTGCAACGGCGGTTGTCCCGTTTTCGCCGCCATCAACAACAGAAAATGCAAAGCTCGCGGCATTAGCGCCTGAGGCGCCCGAACCATCATGGCGGAAAACCACGCGGTTATTGTTGATGTCGCTTTGCGTAAAGGTGGCAACAGGAAAGCCAGTTTTGGTTGTGAGCTCTACCCAGCCATTATTAGTGGATGTTACGGTGTAGGTAATGCCCGTTGCAGCGTCATCGGCGTCTGTTGTATTCAAGCGGGCGCTTGTAACTGTAATTGTTCCGCTTTCGGTGATATTTGCGCCTGTGTTCGCGGCGATAACGAC
>JBBKXC010000032.1:0-7652 GCA_037969275.1 Bdellovibrionales bacterium
GCGATGATTGTTTATTTGAATGACAAGCATGATGGTAAACTTATCCCAAAAGACGGGTTCGAGCGCGCTAAAGCGCTGCAATGGCTGATGTATGCGAACTCAACGCTGCACCCTGCCTATAGCAAGGTGATGTTCGCCTCTAAGAACGGCGCTTCTGATGATGTCATTAAAGCCGCGTGCGGCGGTGTGCAGGCTCAGTGGGATTTGGTTGAAAAACAGCTCGATGAAAGCGGCGGCCCTTATCTAGCGGGGACGCATTTTGGCCCGGGCGATATATACACAGCCGTCGTTGCCAATTGGAGCTTTATCCCGCATTTGCCGGCATTTGGCCCTAAAACCAAGGAGTTTTTGAAGAAGGTTTCATCGCGTCCAGCCTACCAAAAGGCTATCCAGGATGAGCAAATAGAGTATAAAGCGGCCGCTTAAACTCTTAAGCAAGACAACAAAAAGCCCATCGGAGCATCACGCTTCATGGGCTTTTTAAATGGGCGATTTTAGTGAACTTATTCAAAGCCCATTAATTCGCGTGTCACCGGATCATCCATGAGAGCGTTTTGGTAGCTGCTCGTGTTGCCACTATCAACCATACTTTGCGCGTTGGCGTGCGCTGCGGCTCTCATTTGGCCTCTATCGGAAGTGGAAGAACCTGTATACGGGTCATAATCAATATCAATCGGAAGGCCGGTATTCTCATTCGCATAGGCCGGAGATATAAACCCGCCGCTTTGCTGAGCCGAAGCGTGGTCTTGGTTTGGCATGGTATAGCCGTTTTCTTTCTTTTGAAAATAAAGAGCGCCTTGATAAACAATAAAGCCTACGAGAAAGATTTGTAGTTTTACTTTTAAGATGCTCATGATTTTCCCCGTTCTCTTCGTTACCCTTATATTTCTATTTTACATAGCAACCAGTAAAGCATTAATGAAATTTAGATCAAATTTTATCTAAATTATTGTGCGGGATAATTCTTCGAAACGGCTTATAAACTGGGCTTTTACGGCATCTGTTGATAAAGGGGTTAGCGATTCTTTTAAAATAAATTCGGGTTTAGGGCCAAAAATGTTTAAAGATTCGACTTCCGAAAACCCGGCGAGCTGCGTGGCTTCGAGCCAAGCGGCGATTTTATCGGCGTTTTTAATGCGTATCTTTAGACCATCGGGTAGCACGGCGGGCAAATCAAAGCGCAAATGGATGGCTTGCTGCAAGCGATCCTCATAGGATTTATACTGATCTCCAAGCACGGCTTTGAATGGAGAAATCATATCGCCGATGACATATTCCGGCGCATCATGCAGCAGCGCGGCCAATTTAGAGCTATCGGGCATTTTTTCACCGCTCGCGCTAAAAATATGCTCGACCAAAAGGCTGTGCTGCGCGACGCTAAAGGGGTGATCGCCCAGAGTCTGGCCGTTCCAGCGGGCCACGCGCGCCAATCCATGCGCTATATCTTCTATTTCGATGTCATTTGCGGCCGGATTAACGAGGTCAAGTCTGCGACCGCTTAACATTCTTTGCCATGCTCGGTTTGTATTTGGCATTTTTACAGGGATATCCTTACTTTGTGCTTTAGAATCTCATATTGCATGTTTATATTGGGATTCTTATTGAATTTAAAGGAGTAGATAACGTGGCTGGTAGCGTAAATAAAGTAATTCTTGTTGGAAACCTTGGAGCAGACCCTGATGTGCGCTCAATGCAATCGGGTGATAAAGTTGCGAATTTATCCATTGCAACATCTGAAAGCTGGAACGATAAGGCTTCTGGTGAGCGTAAGGAAAAGACCGAATGGCACCGCGTTGTTGTCTTTAATCAAGGGATCATCAAGGTTTGTGAGAACTACCTGAAAAAAGGCGCGAAGGTTTATATCGAAGGTCAGATTGAAACGCGCAGCTGGGAACAAGACGGCCAGAAGAAATACACTACAGAGATCGTTCTTCGCCCGTATCGCGGTGAGCTGAATATGCTGGATTCACGCGGTGGCGGCGGCGGCGCAAGCGCTGGCGGCGGCAGTGGCCCAGCTTATGAAGATAGATCAAGCGGCGGCTTTGACAGCGCGTCATCGTCACAGGGCGGCGGTAACAGCAATGCGAATACTCGCATTGACGAAATGGAAGATGAAATCCCGTTCTAGGAATAGAGCCAAGGGAAAGGAATTAAGACCATGAAAGCTCTTTTATCAATTGCATGTCTGACATTGCTCGGATTGGCGCAGCCAGTTTTAGCGCAGGACGCGCGCTCGGCTGAGGCTGAATCTGAGGTTGCACCAGAGGCGGCCAATGAGGAAACAAGCGAAGCTCCGACTGCGCCTGCGACCTCAGACGAGGCGGCGAGCTTTGCGCGGCGTTTAGAGCTTGCTAAGAAAATGCACGATTTCCGCCCTGCCGCCGAGCAAGTCGATAATGCCATTGATTCTGTATCCAAGCGTTTGCCGGGCACTGAAGCCGAGACATTCAAGGCCAATATGCGTAATTTGCTGAATTACCGCTCGATTGAGCAAATCTCTATTAATGCGATGGCGCAGACTTATACAGAAGAAGAACTGGCCGCGATGGTCGAATATTATTCAAAGCCAGAGGCACAAAGTGCGAGCAAGAAGTTTCAGGTCTATCAGGATAAGGTAACACCTGATATTGTGCGCATGATTGACCAAGCCGTAATGAAATTACGCACCGGCGGCGCCGGAAAATAGTACTTTTTAAGGTAAGTAAATATGAGTGATATAGCTGAAGACATCGACAATGGCGCACCGGAAGACAATATACCTTCCATAGCGCTTGAAGAGGAGATGAAGCAATCCTATCTCGATTATGCGATGAGCGTAATCGTGAGCCGGGCTTTGCCCGATGTCCGTGATGGCTTGAAACCCGTTCACCGCCGTATTCTTTTTGCGATGCGCGAGGGTGGTTATACATCTGATAAATCCTACAAAAAATCTGCAAGGGTTGTCGGGGATGTAATGGGTAAGTATCACCCACACGGCGATTCCGCGATTTATGATTCTATGGTTCGTATGGCGCAGCCTTGGAGCTTGCGCCTGCCACTGATCGACGGTCAGGGGAACTTTGGTTCTATGGACGGTGATTCTCCTGCGGCGATGCGCTATACCGAAGCGCGTATGGATAAGGCCGCCGAGGCTATTTTACAAGATATCGACAAGGACACAGTTGATTTTCGCGCCAACTATGATGAAAGCTTGCAAGAGCCTGTCGTTCTTCCGGCGCGTATTCCCAATTTGCTCGTGAATGGCGCGGGCGGTATTGCCGTAGGTATGGCGACCAATATTCCGCCGCATAACCTTGGTGAGGTTGTGGACGCTTGTTTAGCGATGGTCGAAAATCCGGATATGACGACCGAAGAAATTAACGAAATTATTGTCGGCCCAGACTTCCCGACGGGCGGTTATATTCTTGGTAAGCGCGGTATTCGCAATGCTTATCACACTGGTAACGGCTCTGTTGTTATGCGCGCCAAGACCTCTATCGAGGAGATTGGCAAGCGCGAGGCGATTATCGTCCATGAAGTGCCGTATCAGGTGAATAAAGGTAAATTGCTTGAGCGCCTTGGCGAAGTAGGCCGTGAGAAAATTGTCGAAGACATCCACGAGATTCGCGATGAATCCGACCGTGACGGCGTACGCGTTGTGATCGAGCTTAAAGTGAATGCCATTGCCGATGTCGTGCTGAACCAGCTCTACAAGCACACCAATCTGCAAATGAACTTCCCATGTAACATGGTGGCGCTGCATAACGGCAAGCCGCAGATCATGCTCATCCGCGATATGATCCGTGCGTTCTTGAAATTCCGCGAGGAAGTCATTACACGCCGGACAATCTATGAGCTTGGCAAAGCGCGCGAACGTGCGCATCTCTTGGCCGGTTTGGCCGTGGCTGTTGCCAATATCGATGAAATTATCGCAATGATCCGCGGCGCTGCAAATCCAGGTGAAGCCCGTGAATCGCTTCTTGCGAAACGCTGGGCTGTGCATGATGTTGCGCCATTGATCGAGCTGATTGACGATCCGGAGCATCCTATTGCCGATGACAACACCTATCAGATGAGCGAAGCGCAAGCCAAAGCTATTCTTGATCTACGCCTACATCGCTTGACTGGCCTTGAGCGCGACAAAATCAAGGATGAGCTCAAAGAGATTACCGACAAGATTGCAGAATACCTTACAATACTTGCGTCACGCGAGAAATTGCTTGAGGTGCTTTGCGCCGAATTGATTGAGGTGAAAGCCAAATTCGATACGCCGCGCCGCACAGAGCTTATTGACGCCGAGTTTGAAGTTGATATGGAAGATCTAATCCAGCGCGAGGAAATGGTTGTGACCATTACTGGCGGCGGTTATATCAAGCGCGTGCCGCTCGATACCTACCGTGCGCAGCGCAGAGGCGGTAAGGGCCGCTCCGGCATGACTATGAAGGACGAGGACTTTATTTCCGATCTTTTCGTAGCCGATACGCATACGCCGATCCTATTCTTTACTAGCCGCGGTATTGTTCACCGTATGAAGGTTTATCAATTGCCGCTCGGCACGCCGCAAGCGCGCGGTAAAGCGCTTGTTAATCTGCTCCCGCTCGAGCAGGAAGAGGGCATTTCCGTTTATATGCGCTTGCCTGAGGATGAAGCCGAATGGGATGGTTTGGACATTATGTTCGCCACCAGCCATGGTTCGGTGCGCCGTAACAAGCTTTCCGACTTTAAAAATATCCGCTCGAATGGCTTAATCGCCATGAAGCTTGGTGAGGGCGAGGGGCTTATCTCAGTTAAGCTCTGCCGCGCCGAGGATGATATTATGCTGGCCTCCAGGCTCGGTAAGGCTATTCGCTTTAAAGCCGATGATATCCGCGTCTTTGCTGGGCGTAATTCGACCGGTGTACGCGGTATGAAGCTGGCCAAAGGTGATGAGGTTATCTCTATGTCAGTGCTTGAGCATGTCGATATTACATCCGAAGAGCGCGACGCTTATATGAAGGCTGCAAGCCAGATTGTCGGCACTGATGAGGAGGGGCATGAGTTTTCCGAGACCACGATGGAGCTCTCGCAAGAGCGCTTTAACGAGCTTCTCTCCAAGGAGCAATTGCTTCTCACTGTGAGTGAAGGCGGTTTTGGTAAGCGTACATCCTCCTATGAGTACCGCGTTATTGGCCGTGGCGGGCAAGGTATCGTTAATATGGCGCTTACAGCCAAAAACGGTAACGCTGTTGCCGCGACTTTCCCCGTGACAGATGAGCACCAGATTATGCTTGTGACCGATAAGGGCAAATTGATCCGTACGGGCGTTAATAACATCCGTATTACAGGCCGTAGCGCGCAAGGTGTTACCATTTTCAAAGTCGGCGATAACGAGAAGGTTGTTTCTGTGGCGTGGCTTGTGGAAGATGCCGATGAGGATGAGAGCTTAGAGGCCGGCGCAGAAGGCGCAATCGAAGGCGATGATGTAATTGTCGCTCCGGTTGCGAATGAAGAAGCCGGGGACGAAACCAGTGATGAGGCTGTCGCGCAAGACGATGACAGCGATGATACCGCGGAGACAGAGGAATAATGCAAAAGAAGCCATTTGGAGCCGATTGGAATTTTTATGACGGCCAGTGGGTCTTCCCCTTTGGATTGCTTGGTTTATGCACATTGTATTGGGACTATGACTGGACCAAAGCCTTTATGTTGGTCATGTTTGTCGTCATTTGTTTTCACATTATGTATGAACACCGCATTGTTTTTGGAAAAAAAGAAATCGGTATGCGCCGTATTTATAACGTTCTTGGCTTTTGTCTCGGAATTTTTGTTGCCTATGTCATGCCGATCTACGTTGCTGTGACCTATGCGATCTTTGCCAGCCAACTAAAGCGGGACGGCGAGGAAGCACTCTTGGCGATCAAGAAGAAGACTTATACGCGCATGACACTTATCTTGATTGCCGTTGTCGGTATACATACGCTGCAAGGCATTATGCTTATACCGGACATGAAGGAGGGCTTTGCCAAATATAATCAAGCTTCGCCGCCAGTAACCGGCGTGCCGGGAACGATCGCCAACTAAAAGCCGAGTATCTTATGAGCGCAAAAAACGGAAAATACCTGATCGGCGTATACCCTGGGACTTTCGATCCCATTACCAAGGGGCATTTACACCTCATACGTAGAGCGTCACTGATGGTGGATCACCTCATTATCGGGGTGGCCGATAACCAGCGCAAGGGGCCGCTCTTTAATCTACAGGAGCGCTGCGCTATGGTGCAGGACGATATCGACAATTTACCTGAAAAAGGCTGTGATATCGATGTGCGTCCCTTTAGCAAGCTTTTGATCCATTTTGCGCGGGATATCAACGCGTCTTGTATCTTTCGGGGGCTAAGAGCCGTATCCGATTTCGAATATGAATTCCAGATGACGGGCATGAATGCCAAGCTGGACCCAGATATCGAGACTGTATTTCTTATGGCGTCTGACAAGTGGCAATTTGTCTCTGCAACCTTTGTAAAGGAAATTTGCAGCATGGGCGGGGACATCGAAAAATTCGTCACACCGCAGGTCGCGGCGGGTCTTAGAGACAAATTTGAAAAATAATGGACTTTTTTGCGTTTAAAAACTTGACGTAGCAAAGCAAAAACCATATGTTTCCCTTCGTCCTGAATAGACTTTATAAGGAATATCAATGTGATCGCTTAGCTCAGCCGGTAGAGCAACTGACTTTTAATCAGTAGGTCGAGGGTTCGAATCCCTCAGCGATCACCACTTTTCTTCTCCCATACAATCCGATATACTCCAAAAACACTAGGCAATCTGGCGGTTACAGGGTTTTTATTTGTCCTTTCCCGTCCGATGTAATTGGAACAAATCCAAAACGAAATCAGGTGCTTTATCAGGTGTTTGGTTTTGCGAGAAAGGGAGACACCTGATGAAACTAACGGACATGGCTGTCAGCAAGGCTAAAGGGCAAACGCTTGACTATAGGATGACTGACGGGAAAGGCTTGTATCTTAAGGTCTTAAAATCGGGCGGAAAGAGCTGGCGGTATGACTTTCGTATGACGTTTCCCGATGGAACCGTAAAGAATGGTACGACTTATATTGGCCTATACCCTGATGTAAGTCTTGCGGAGGCTAGGCTTATACACGCGGAAGCCCATAAATTGGTGGCACAAGGTATAGACCCGAATGACCACAAGAAAGAAAAGAAGCGCAAACAGTGGCAGGAACGCGAATTAAAGTTTGCCGATGTGGCTAATGAATGGCTTGAAAAGCGCAAGGCTGAAATAAAGCCCGAAACATATCACGGTATCGTGAAGCGACTGGAAAAAGATGTTTTGCCGGAAATCGGGCAAATCTCGATGGTTGACCTGAACGCACAGGACATTCTTCAAATGCTAAAGCGCGTAGGAAAACGCGGTGCGGTGGATATGGTCAAACGCTTACGCCAACATTGCAGCCAAATATTAAGATACAGCGTGGCCATTGGAAAAGCAGAGCGGGATTTTACGCTTGATATTCGTGAGGCGCTGGCAACTAGAAAAACAAAACACCAACCAGCATTAGAGCCGCATGAGATTCCAGAGTTTTTAAAGGCGCTAGAGCGCAATGAAGCGCGTTTATACCCTCAGACACGCCTTGCAATAGAAATGCTTATGCTCACGCTTGTGCGCCCGATAGAATT
>JBBKXC010000033.1:0-2505 GCA_037969275.1 Bdellovibrionales bacterium
CAGGTCATCATTACTGTGCCTGCTGTTATGATGATGATTGGAGTTTCAATGCTCGGCCACCGCCAGATTTGGCGCTTGGCCTCCTTGGTGTTTTTGGGCGCAGTGGTGACGATGATTGCGGTCTTGTTTTTAGGCATGGAGATCAAAGGCGCAAGGCGCTGGATTCACGTTCTTGGCTTTTCGCTGCAGCCCAGCGAATTTATCAAGCCAGCCTTTGCGGTTGTTTCGGCGTGGTTTATGGCGCGTCAGAAAATGAACGCAAAAGACGGAGCGCCCCGCAGCGGGCTTTCCGGTTACGGCATTTCGATTGCGCTTTATGCTTTGGCTGTTGTGTTGCTGCTCTTGCAGCCTGACCTTGGTATGACGGTTATCCTCAGCGCTATATTTATGACGCAGATATTTCTGGTTGGTTTTCCGATTCGCTGGGTGTTTGGTTTAGTTGGCTTGGCGGCGGGTGGTTTGTTTATGGCTTATACATTTTTTCACCACGTTCAGAGCCGGATTGATCGCTTTTTAGACCCCGCCAGCGGTGATAATTATCAGGTCGAAAAATCTTTGGAGGCCTTCCAGAATGGCGGACTCTTCGGCACAGGACCGGGGCAGGGCGTGATCAAGCTTTTGCTGCCCGATGCGCATGCCGATTTTATCTTTGCTGTTGCTGGTGAGGAAATGGGGCTGTTCGCTATTCTTATAATTGTGAGCACTTTTGCCTTTATTCTCTACCGCGGGTTTAAGCGCCTCATGGCCGCGCAAGATATGTTCAGCGTGCTTGCTGTCGGCGGTTTGCTGGTGATGTTCGGCTTGCAAGCGCTTGTGCATATGGGCTCTAGTTTGCACATTTTGCCAGCCAAAGGTATGACGCTGCCTTTCATCAGTTACGGCGGATCATCCATGCTTTCAATTTGTCTGTCGATGGGTATCGTACTGGCCTTGACGCGCAAAGAAGTTCGGGCCAGTATCTCGAAAGGCGGACTTTCGAGTTTCAGTAGAAAAAGACTGCAAAAAACATCAGCAGCGGCAGAGGCACATTTATGAGTAACACCACAGCAAAATCCCCCCTCATTGTTTTAAGCGCAGGCGGAACCGGCGGTCACATGACGCCAGCCCGCGCGCTCGGTCAGGATTTGCTCTCTCGCGGTTACCGCGTTGAGGTTATCACCGATACGCGCGGCGAGAAATTCGCCTCCATCTTTGCCGGAATGCCGATGCATGTTGTTAAGGCTGGAACGCTTGGCACTGGCATCATGGGCAAAATTAGCGGCATGGCTAATTTGGGGCTTGGTATTTTAAAAGCGCGGACCTTGCTCGCGAAATTAAAGCCAGCTGTTGTGGTTGGCTTTGGTGGATATCCATCCGTGCCTGCCGTGTATGCTGCGCAAAAAATGGGCATCCCGACGATTATCCACGAAGCAAATGCCGTGATCGGTAAAGCCAATGATATGCTGGCCTCCAAGGCCGAGCGCATTGCGATTTCCCTTCCTGATGTCAGCGGTCTTAGTGATAATGAGCGCATTCGCTGCATCGTTACGGGCAATCCTGTGCGCCCCGAAATTGCGGCGCTCTACACCCAGCCCTACCCAACGCCCAAGCCGGGTGGAGAGCTCCGCATTTTGATTATGGGCGGCTCGCTCGGCGCGCGCGTCCTGAGCGATATCGTGCCGGAATCTTTGGCTATGCTCGGCGGTGAACACCGCGGACGCCTTAATATTATCCAGCAATGCCGCGCTGAAGACCTCGAAAAAGTTAAGATCGTTTATGATCGGGCAGGTATCAAGGCGACGCTAAAAACTTTCTTTGACGATATCCCTGATCAACTTTCAAAGGCGCATCTTGTAATCTCGCGCTCGGGCGCAAGCTCTGTTGCCGAAGTCACAACGGCTGGCCGCCCTGCGATCTTTGTTCCTGCGGGCTTTCATAAAGACCAGCAACAAAAAATGAACGCCGAATGCGTGGCCGATGTCGGCGGCGCCTGGGTCATGACCGAGGCCGGATTTACAGCCGAAGCACTGCTCGCGCGCATTGAAACATTCCTGCAAAACCCAGAGACCTTGTTTAAGGCGGCGGAAAACGCTAGAAGTTGTGGGAAGCCTGATGCCGCGCGTAAGCTCGGTAATCTGGTAACCGCAATTGCCAGCGGCTGGAATTAAATACAATCTCGTCATTGCGAGGTGGCTTTGCCGCTGAAGCAATCCAGATTCGTAAGGTTAACCATGGATTACTTCGCTTTGCTCGCAATGACGAAATTAAATGAATAATAAAAAAGGACAAAAATATGAAATCAATGGCACATGATATTGGCTGGGTTCACTTTGTCGGCATAGGCGGTATTGGCATGAGCGGCATCGCCGAGGTTTTGCACTCGCTTGGGTATAAAGTCCAAGGCTCTGACGTTGCGGAAAGCGCCAATGTGAAGCGTTTGCAAGCGCAAGGTATCAAGGTTTATATCGGTCATGAAGCGGTCAATATTGTATCGCCCGATGGCGAAAACTGCGCGGCTGTTGTGAT
>JBBKXC010000034.1:0-3475 GCA_037969275.1 Bdellovibrionales bacterium
ATTTACGACCTCGCCAAGGTTTACAATACGCCGTTCATTTCCGGCAAGGATTCAATGTTTAATGACTTCAAAGGCTATGACGAGAACGGTAAAGCTGTAAAAATCTCGGCGCCGCCAACTCTTCTTACATCCTCAATCGGCGTGATACCGGACGTGGTGCAAAGCATTTCTATCGTACCTAAAGCGGTTGGCGACCTTATCTATATTCTGGGCGAAACGCATGATGAGTGCGGCGCATCGGAATATTACGATATGCTTGGCTATACGGGTAATAACGTTCCCGAAGTTGAAAGCGCCGCGACGCAGATGCTTTACCGCTGCTACACGAAAGCCGCGCGCAGCCGTATAATCGCCTCTGGAATGCCTTTGGGTTTTGGCGGTTTGGCCACGGCTTTGGCCAAAAAAGCCATCGCTAGTCAGCTGGGCATGGAAATAGACCTTTCGACAATGGGCTCTAATTTACGAATGGATAAATTACTCTATTCAGAAAGCACAGGCCGCATACTCGTTACTGTTGCACCTGCCAATGTAAAAAAATTCGAAAAAGCATTCGATCGCGTTAAAATTTCCCATATAGGGCACATCGCCTACACTAAAAAGCTGAACATTCTTAATGTGTTAGAGTGTGATATTAAAACATTGGATAAACATTACAAATCCCCGCTAAAGGATTATTAATATGAGCGCCAAAGCACTTGTTATTGCTGGTTATGGTTTAAATTGTGAGGAAGAAACACTTCACGCTTTTAACTATTCTGGTATCGAAGGAAATACCAAGCATATCAATGACATCATAGAAAACCCTAAAGTATTGGATGAATACGAAATTCTGGCCATACCGGGTGGTTTTTCTTATGGGGATGATACAGGATCAGGCAACGCCTTCGCACAAAAAATGAAACTGGCCTTATGGGAGCCCCTCAAGAAATTTGTCGAGCGTGATACACTCACCATCGGTATTTGTAACGGCTGTCAGATTATTGCCAATCTTGGCCTTGTTCCTTCCTTTGATAAAAATTACGGTGAGCGCGTTATTGCGGTAACGCATAATCTTTCTGCCCGCTATCAATGCCGATGGATTGATATGAAAGTTACGAGCAATTCTCCATGGCTGGCGGGCGTTTCAACAATGCACGTCCCCGTGGCCCATGGCGAAGGTAGATTCATCATGAGCGAGGCCATTTTACAAAAGCTTGAAAATAACGGTCAGATTGCAGCACAATATATTAAGCCGGACGGCAACCTTGCCGAGGGCGAATTCCCGCATAATCCAAATGGCTCTATGAACGATATCGCCGCCATTACCGATGAAACAGGCAAAGTTCTTGCCATTATGCCCCACCCAGAGCGCGGCATGTTCACTTGGCAGCGCGATGATTTCGACAGCTTGAAAGAAACAGCGCTTCGAGATGGCCTTGAATTACCCGAAGTAGCCGATGGTATAGCGATTTTTCAAAACGCAGCGCGCTATTTCGAGGTTGCCAAGAAAAAAACTGCCTAGCCCTTATTGCTGCGCATTATGATTAATCCTTGCGCCCCAACTTTTTATTCTATAATTACAATCTATGAAAAATATTTTTTCCAAAGACAGTTTGCGTGCAATCCGCAAAATTCCTGCCGCAATCTATGTTTTTGCTGGCGCATTAGGCTCCACAGCCTATTTATCTATCAAAAAGAACGTTGCCGGTAGTGAGAGAAGCACCAGGTTACGCGACCACTTTATTAAGGCCGCCGCCAATGTCATGACGACAAAAGTCGACATCAGCCCCAATAGCGCTCCCATCACTGATAAAGTCGCCATGTTTACCGTGCACCACACAAACCGTATGGATTTGTCGATCATTCCAAAATTCCCGCAAGCCGATTTCATGATGACGGCGCATTTTTTTAAGACCCCTGCCATTGGGCAAATAATTAAAAAAGGCGCTGAGGCAGCAGGTTTCATTGGCACAGAGCAAACAAAAGAAGGCAAAAAACGTGATCTTGGCCAAGTCATTGATCGTCTCAATAATGGCACGAGCATTTGCTATTTCCCCGCTGGTGTATGCACGGCACACGAATTAGTTGAGTGGAGCAAGGGCAGCGTTGAGCCTTTATATGGCGAATCTGGCGTAGATATTTCCGGCAACGAAGTGTATTTGGAACGCAAAGAAATCGTCATACAGCCCATAGCTCTGCGCGTTAAAGAAATTAACGGTGAAAATGTTCTGAACTCTCCTGAAAAATGGGGTAAGGCAACAATGATTCTTGATAAGCGTAATATGCTGAGCCGCATCTGGTCACGCATGAAACTCGAAAGCATCACGCTGGAGATGCAAGTTTTACCCCCATTACTTCCCGAGCACTTTAACTCCGCCGCAGATTTAATGAATGAAGCGCATGATCAAGTTCGCGCAATCGTGAACCCCGATCAAATTGGCACGCGTAAACGCCGCCAGTTTTTGGAATGGCACGAAGACCAACCACATCAAGAATATTAAAAATATTTAAGCCGCTGCTTTACGGTACTCCATAATCCGTTTTTCCATTTCAGGACGGAAGTGGCGGATGAGGCCCTGAACCGGCCAAGCGGCGGCGTCACCAAGGGCGCAAATAGTGTGGCCTTCAATCTCTTTGGTGACCTCGTAAAGCATATCAATTTCCTCAACGCTCGCCTGCCCCTTAACCATACGGGTCATGACGCGCCAGAGCCATCCTGTCCCCTCACGGCATGGCGTACATTGGCCGCAGCTCTCATGCATATAGAATTTAGACAAGCGCGCAATGGCGTAGATAATATCAGTAGATTTATCCATGACAATCACGCCCGCCGTACCAAGACCGCTCCCCGCCTCTTTCAGCGAATCAAAATCCATGTGAATAGAATCGCAGGTTTCTTTGGTTAAAACAGGCGTGGAGGAGCCGCCCGGTATAACTGCCAAAAGATTATCCCAACCACCGCGAACGCCGCCACAATGCTTTTCGATCAATTCTTTTAGCGGAATGCCCATTTCTTCTTCAACATTACAAGGCTGATTTACATGACCGGAAATGCAGAATAGCTTCGTGCCAGCGTTTTTCTCGTTCAGGCCAAGCGCTGAAAACCATGAAGGTCCACGGCGCAAAATTGTTGGCGCTACGGCAATGGTTTCAACATTGTTTACTGTAGTCGGACAGGAATAAAGCCCCGCCATCGCCGGAAATGGCGGTTTGTTACGTGGCTGACCTTTGTTGCCCTCAAGGCTTTCAATAAGAGCAGTCTCTTCGCCGCAAATATAAGCGCCAGCGCCGCGGTGCAGATAAATATCAAAATCCCAGCCAGAGCCGCAAGCATTCTTGCCTATAAGGCCTGCATCATAAGCCTCTTCAATCGCGCGCTCAACTTCGGAGCCTTCATTGTAAAACTCACCGCGGATGTAAATATAGGCGGCGTTCGCACCCATAGCAAAACCGGCGATTAAGCACCCTTCCAGCAATTTATGCGGCTCATAGCGCA
>JBBKXC010000035.1:0-7653 GCA_037969275.1 Bdellovibrionales bacterium
TTGATCACCTATGAGCGCATATGCGACCTCTACGGCAAAGGCCGTCCTTTCGAAAATCTCAGCAAAGAGGAAGGCGAAGCCATTCTATCGCTGGACTCAGCCATTGAAGAACTAAATTGGCTCGGTTTTACCAATGACCAGATTGATGTCATGGTCGATTTATTGCGCGATAGCTTTGATGATCTCGATATTACGAATCATAAGCCTGATTTGCCCATTAAAACGCCGCAAGAGCGCATTTACATGACGGCCTTTACCGTAGCGGCATTCCCCTACGGCCCGCCAATTATCTTAATTAGCCCATATCACGCCATGCAATCCTACGGCTTTAGCGTCAGCAAAAGCCGTAACCTTATGCAAGAGCTCTGTCGCAAGCTCGAGACCAAGCTAATGGATAAACGCATGGAGATTCCCACCCTCCTCAGCACTACAAAGGTTCTTATGCAGAACGAAATAGGTCATTTAACGCCTGATATGTAATAAAAATACCACATATTGTAATATAATTTCAAATTGCACTTATTTTGTAATTTTTTATTTCATTGGTGTTGACATTATTGTTCTTATGTTGCATATTGTAATTATAGAAGAAACGGAAGCAACCAATCAGAAGTTTCGAAAAAGGTCCGGCAAAAGCTGGCAAACGAGTGTTAAGAAGGTGTAAGTCGTGACGGAAGGTAAAAAATTACCAAAGTCACAAAAAAGTAAGAAAACGCGACCAGCGGAGAAGCCGAGTGACATCTCTCCAATCATGAAATCCGGCTTTATCCTGGCGCGTTATTTTATTTTATGCGCAAAAGTGCTAATTTCTTGCACTGCGGCAAAAAATGTCTTAAGAGGGACATATGAACCAAAATCAAGTTAACATTATTGTAGTAAATCTCGTGGTACTTCTAGAGGAGGCGCTGCGCCGTTAGGTATTCTTTTAACCCTGACAAAGACAGCGCCCCGATCTTAAAGATACGGGGTTTTTTAATGTCTAAAACCCGATATGATAAATGGCTTCGGCAATATAAGAACTAAAGGAAAATAAAATGAGCACGACACAAGCAAAGCGCGACGCCGATAAGACCAGCGCGAAAAAGCCAGCGACGATGACAGGGGCGGAAATTGTCCTCCAAGCGCTCGTCGATCAGGGTGTCGAGCATATTTTCGGCTATCCGGGCGGCGCAGTTCTGCCGATTTATGACGAAATTTTCAAGCGTAAGGGCGATGTGCAGCATATTTTGTGCCGCCACGAGCAAGGCTGCGCCCATTCTGCTGAGGGCTATGCGCGCTCCACTGGTAAAGTCGGGGTTTGCCTCGTAACCTCTGGCCCGGGTGCGACCAATGCGGTTACCGGCCTGACTGACGCGCTGATGGATTCCATTCCGATGGTGTGTATTACCGGCCAAGTTCCAACCTTTATGATCGGTACTGACGCGTTCCAAGAAGCCGACACCACGGGCATTACCCGCCCCTGTACCAAGCATAATTATCTGGTTAAAAGCGCCGATGAGCTGGCCGAAGTATTGCACGAAGCGTTTCATGTTGCGCGCTCTGGTCGCCCCGGCCCTGTGGTCGTTGATATTCCGAAAGACATTCAATTTGCCAAGGGCGTTTATAAAGACACGCGCGAGCAAGCCTATAAGGGCTACAACCCGAAAACCGCGCCAGATATGGACGCGATCGAGGCCGCAGTCGAGCTTATCTCCAAAGCCAAAAAGCCCGTCTTTTACACTGGCGGGGGTATAATCAATGCGGGGCCTGAAGCCTCTAAACTCCTACGTGAATTTGTGCGTGAAACCAATATTCCGATCACGTCCACGCTTATGGGTCTTGGCTGTTATCCTGCGGATGATCGTCAATGGCTGGGTATGCTCGGCATGCACGGCACGTTTGAGGCCAATTGGGCGATGCATGATTGCGATGTCATGATTAATATCGGCGCGCGTTTTGATGATCGCGTGACAGGCCGCCTTGATAAATTCTCGCCACATTCCGAAAAAATTCATGTTGATATTGACCCCTCTTCGATCAATAAAAACGTGCAAGTGGATATCCCCATTGTCGCCGATGCCAAGCAGGCCTTGGAAGCTATGCTCCACGTTTGGCGCGCGCGCAAATATAAAATGGACGAAGCCGCGCTGGCCAATTGGTGGAAACAAGTCGAAAAATGGCGCGACAAAAAATGCCTCGCTTATAAAAATGACAGCAAAATTATCAAGCCGCAATACGCGCTTGAGCGCCTGCGTCATTTCACGCAAGCCGATAAACGCGACACCTATATCACAACAGAAGTCGGCCAGCACCAGATGTGGGCGGCGCAGTTCCTACCCTTCCAAGAGCCAAACAGATGGATGACATCAGGCGGTCTTGGGACTATGGGCTACGGCCTTCCTGCGGCTATTGGCGCGCAAGTTGCGCATCCGGGAGCGCTGGTTATTGATGTTGCGGGCGAGGCGTCCATCTTGATGAATATTCAAGAAATGTCGACAGCTGTTCAATATAAATTACCCGTGAAAATTTTCATCCTGAATAACCAATGGATGGGCATGGTGCGCCAGTGGCAAGAGCTCTTGCATGGCGAGCGCTATTCCAATTCCTACACCGAGAGCCTGCCTGATTTTGTAAAGCTGGCCGAAGCCTATGGCGGTGCTGGTTTCCGGGCGGAAAATCCAGATCAACTGGACGGCGTGATCGAAGAAATGCTGGCCGTTACAGACCGCCCGACCATTGTCGATGTCATGGTCGATCAGAAGGAAAACTGCTTCCCCATGATCCCATCCGGCAAAGCGCATAACGAGATGATTTTATCACCTGACGCGGCAATGTTTGACAAAACGCTGGTTTAGCTATAAAACCACCTTATGGTTAATATAATTCGGCCTGACGGGCCAATCTATGTGCAAGAAAACGAAGATCTGATGGCGGTTGTTGAAAACCTTCTTCGGGGAAAACTTGGCGTTCCTTTGGAAGCTATAGAAATTTCGACACATTTTACCAACGCAGCCACCGAGGAATACAGGGATCGCAACCATTTTGTTATTGCGCTCGATCATAGCCTCCATTCAAAACTTCCAGCCGCACGGGATGTTCTCAAATCCGTTGGAATTAAAGAGGATGATTTCTCCCTCACTTTAGGGTCGCTTTTTTTAAAAGTAGCCGCGCAGCCGATTGTAGAAAGCATGCTCCAAACTATCGAGAATATTCTCGGTGAAAGCAGAAATAATGGGAAATTCGGTGCCTATGGGTTATGGGGCGTTTTGCAAGTACCAACTACTATTCCGCCTAAACCTACTCAGGTATTCCATTACAAAGATATTGAGCAATTAAAAAAAGTGATTCAATCAGGCAAGCTAGAGTCTACATTGGAAATTGACAATGGTCATGGCGCTATTGAAATAGTAGACGTCTATCATGCCTTTGAAAGCTCTCCTTCTTAGCTTTCCGTCCTAAACATGGACAAAAGATGAAAGATTTTGGAATTTCAAAACGAAGCACAATCAATTTAACTTTGCCTTGGGTCAAAATATGAGTGATTGTAAAGAAGCTGGATATTATTTAAGTGCGCAACAACTTGAAATCTTAGGAACACAATTCCTGAATTATAAGCTATCCGATTATTCTATAAACTAAATGGGCGCAAACTGGGTTTTCATCTCAGCAGCGGCAAGAGTAATCTCTTGTGAAGGGCTCTCTATTACGGCCGGTTGATTGCCCTCAATAAAAGCTTGAGCAATTATGGCGGTGCCATCATCAACAAGATCTTTGAAATAGGATTCCTGCATGGCCTCGTTGCCCTGCATTTCGGCCAGAGCCTGCAATTCCGGCGGCGCATCTTCCGGCATACCGCCGCTTGCGAGATAATGCCCGATTGTTGTGCGTATACCTTCTAAATCAGGCGATGGAATGGCCGTTAGACCAGAGCGCTGCATGATGTAATCTGTAACAAGATCCATATTTTCTTTAAGAAACTCTTCTTCTTCCAAACCAACAAAATAATACCCAAGCCCAGAATTTTCATATGCCGCGACATAGGCGGAAACTTCTGGATGAAGCGCCGCTAAAACTTCGGGATTAGGATCAGAATCAGCCAAACGTCTTAAAAATTCCAAACGATCTTCAACCGGAAGCAGCTCCATGAAATCCCGAATATTATCCTGATCGCTCAAACACTCTTCCATAGTTTTCATCAAATTATCGGACGCCGTATCACGCTTGACGGCCAATTCTAAAAATATTTGATTTTCTTCGGCGCTCATTCTCGGTTTTCCGCGCACGGAATCCTCCAAGTCTTGCTGCGCGCCCTTATAGTCATTGCTGGCCTCGATGAGCGCGTGCAACCCTTGCGGTACACCTTCGATCGTTGTGGGAATATTATCAACCGCCTCGCCGAGCATGCTCATTTGCGCCGATTCAGTGCTAAGAAGGCTCGGTGAAAGAGCATCAATCGCATCAGCCGTTAAATTGGGCGCATATTTATCAACCCATTCTTCGAAATCTTCGCGCGCCTTCATCTCAAGGCCAATGGTCGAGATTATTGAGATGCCTGTCGGGTCTACTGTGCTCACTGCATTATCGGCCTGCATCATGGCTTCTAATGTTCCACTTAAGTCTTTGTACGCGGCTAGGGCTTCATGTGAAATCACCCCTTGCTCAGCAAGCTGATCGGCATAATCGCGCTGGCCTGCATTCGCGGCCCCCGTCATAACCGCGCCCGCTATCCCAGCAGCCACACCTACAGCCGGAATATTTGCACCCATACGCGCGGCTTTAGCAGCTCTGGATAGATCCGCAACGCCAGAAGCAACATCTGCGCCTCTAGCCAGTTCAGCAGCACGCATCATTTCATTACTTTGCTGCGCAATCGCGTCCAGTATTTTACTCGTCTCGTTAAATCCTAAATCTACGTTTGCAGACACTCTTTTTACAAAATCATCCAAATTGTCGCTGCCATAAACAAGGCGTTCTCTTTGCGCAATATCCGTTATTCCCACCGCGTCCAGTGTGGCGAGTTTTATGGATTGATCCGAGCCCATACCGTTGTTCAGATATCTATCAAGGTTGCCTACAAACTCAGGATGCTCCTGCCCCATTGCGGCTAGAAGTCTAATATGATCAGCCCCCTCGCCCATATCATCCAGCTTATCAATGTCGCTGATTAAACGCGCGCGGTCCGGAAAGGATTCGCCGCGGCTGAATATAAATTCATGCTCACTGGATGCGATCATTTCGTCCAGCTTGCCTTCATTCAAACGCCCCTGAATTTCAACATCGCTCAAGCCTTCAAATTCAGCAATTGTTGACTTATCAATTTCAAGTACAAATTCGCGCGTCTGCGACCCCGTGGGCGTATCCACCGTATAGGTTCCGCTCATAAAAGGTTTGTCGCCCGCAAATTCGATCTCATGCAAAACCAGATCGCCCTTAGCGCCATCAATTTCGTAAGGAATAAGAACGGGATCGCGCATGCTTATAGGGTCTTGCGCGGCTCTGGTTTGCGTGGCCACTTCATCCGGCACTTGCGGCGCGTCAATAACGGCTGGCGCTCCAATGCGTTTAGCGCCAGCCTCTTGGATGGCGCCATCCATATCATCAAAAGCTTCGCCAGCGCTCAGCACTCTATCGCCTTGGCGCTCGGCAATGGCTTTTTCAACCCAGCCCTCGTTCAAGATCGCTTGGCGCTGTTTATTCATCATATTCCCAAGATCGGGAACTTCCGCAGGATCAAGCGGGATAACAATTTGCTTAACTTCATCGCCAAAGTTCAGTGAATAGGTTCCGGTCATATAGGGGAGATCATCGACGAAGGTTATATTATCAATCACCACATCGACAGGCTTGCCGTTCTCGCTTATCTCAACAAGAACGCCGCCATTATCTATTGCATATGAATATTGCCCCATAATCCCTCTATTTTGCCATTCCATGGTAAAGCAAAAGGATTAGGGAATAATTGAGAATGGATAAAATTTTATCTAAATAATATCTCGGGAATATCTTCCAGCGTAGGCGGCGTTTTTTCGGACTCGGCCGGCATGATGCAATGCTCCACAACCTCGCCGTTTACAAAATCCTCATGACAGTTAAATAAAGGCTCGCTGAAATGCGATGTCGCCAGCACATAAGCCAGATAAGACGCTGCCATAACTCCGCCCTGCTTGCGGGCGATGTGACCTTTTTGCGCGGCCATTAAACCTGTAACGCCAGCCGCCGCGCCAGCAAAGACGCCCCAATTAATTTTACCCTCAAGGGAATTCAGATTAAGGCTGTCAGGGACTTTAATCTCTTTTAAGTGTTCGGCCATCTCAAAGCCAAGATTATCCAGCCCTGCCAATGCACCAATCGCACCGCCAACTAAAAGCGTATTGGTGATATTACAGCCCAGAACATTCCCAAGCGCAAATTCTGTTTTCTTATCCATCGCCGCGCGAATAGTGAGATACGCCTCCGAAAGTGCCGTGCCCGCCGCGACTAAAACCACGCCCATTACAGTGTGATTGATATTCCAATCCGCCGATAAATCCAGCGCATTTTTTACCACGTAATGGGACATACCGATAAGGGCGCCGAGCGATAGCGCCGCTTTGGTTCCGTTTAATAATTTTGATTGGTTTTCAGCATGGCCATCGTGCCCATCGCCACCATGACCATGACCATGACCATGCCCGTGATCATGTCCGTGATGGGAATGTCCACAAGCCGCGCCCTCGCCATGATCATGTACGCACGATTCTTCGCCGCTGACGCGCTTATAAAGGTAATACCCGCCATAACCCAGCATTGCCGCGCTAAGGCCGCTCCATAAATTACCTGTTAAAAGCTGCCCACCAAACGCACCAGCGCCGCCCGCCATAACCAGCGTATTGAATTTCCAGCCAAGCGTGCCGCCCTGTTTGTCACCAATACCAGCGATCGCCGCCGCCGCGCCCAAAATTCCAAGCGTATGCACAATGGAGCCGCCCACAATGTTAGAGAGCGCGAGATCTGTATTGCCGCCTATAACCGCCTGCGCGCTTACAAAGGCTTCACTGCCGCTATGAACAAGGCCGGATAAAACTCCAAGGCTCATGCCCGATAATCCCGCCGCGCTGCCGAAACGTGTAATGTCGTCCAGCGCGTATTCGGATGTTTTATGCATAAGAAATAGCCCCGCGCCCAGCGCGGCTGCACTTGGTAGTGCTAGTGCAGGAGCAATAAGCGCGCTTGAAGCCACGAGAGCGAAAGAAGCGCCGATATAAAGTGGCTTTTGAATTTTGCCCAGCGCGCGCGTCACGCGGTTGTTAAAGAGAGTGGCCAAACGCCCCGTCTTTGTTTCCGCAGGCGAATGCCCGTGCGCTTTATGGTCATGCTGATCATGTTCATGATGGTCGCCATGATCATGCTTATTGTTGTCATTGACGTTAGCGTGATCTGCGCAATCATGATCATCATGCCCGTGCGCGTGATTATGATCACATTCATGATTGTGCTCATTGTGCTTATGGTCGTGGTTATGTTTGTGCGGCATATCTTTACTCAGTAAGTGTTACAATATAACACATGCATATATATTCAGTTAAAATTATGCAAGTTCTTATTCCAATCCGCGCGGGACATAAAATTGTCCGAGCTTATAGCGCCGACTATTTTCAAAAAATTTCTCTTCGGTAAAACCTACCGCTTCTAGCG
>JBBKXC010000036.1:0-8032 GCA_037969275.1 Bdellovibrionales bacterium
CTGAGCATGGATTTTAACGACGATGATATTCTGGATTATCTCAGAAATAACCCCAATTTTCTAAAACGCAATCCCGAAGCTTTGGAGTTTATGGACTTGCCCCCTATCAGCAGCGAAAAGGGCGTGGCTGATTTTCAATCCTATATGATTAAACGCTTGAAAGCCGATAAGGAAGAGGTTCTCCAGACCACGCAAATTCTTGTCGAAAATAGTCGCGCCAATATGAACAACCAGCAGCGCATCCATAAGGCCGTTTTGCGTTTGCTCGAGGCACGTAATTTTGATGATTTCATCCACACAATTACGATGGATCTATCCACTATGCTGGATGTCGACATCACAACATTTGTTGTTGAAGCCAATGGCAATGAAATCCCCCATGTCCACACGTCCGGCATTCGCGTAATCCCTGGCGGAACAATCGATAAATGGATGAAAGATAAAAACATTTTGTTGCAGGATAATATCAGTGGTATCGAGCCTATTTATGGCGGCGGCGCTACGCTGGTCCAATCGCAAATTTTGCTGCGCATTGATATTTCCATGGACACGCCACCCGCCATTCTGGCCTTCGGCAGCAGGGACGCCAACATGTTCCACAATGGCCAAGCCACAGACCAGATTACTTTTCTGGCCCGTGTGATTGAACGATCCTTCCGTCACTGGCTCGATATGCCTGTTTAGAGTGTCAAGAAAGGTCCAGAATAGATTTTATAGTCTGTTCGGGCGACCATTCGCGTAACGATAGCGCCTTTTCAGGTTTAATTAATTTAGCAGACACCGCGCTGTCAAAATAGTTTTTGATACCATCAAGATAAGGCGGTGTTTTAACCAGAATAACAGGTGCTCCATTATCATACACCGCGCTTTCCAGTGCTTGCATTACTTCCCTTAATGTCCCGGGGCCGCCGGGCAGCGCAAATAAGGCATCCGCCCGAGAGCTTATTGCCAGTAATTCAAATCGTTCGGCCTCGTTTTTTACAACTTGGACGTTGGCACCTTCTATCTGAGGCTCATGCGAATATTTTTCCAGCGTAACCGCATGAATCCGGGAACCACCTTCAGACGCTGCTGTAGCACAGGCTCCCATAACACCGTTCATGCCGCCGCCATAGATAAGATCATAGCCTTCTGCCGCAATCATCCGACCAAGTGCGATTGCATTTTCGATGATCAATGGATCAGACGGCGTTGACGCTCCGGCAAAAATGCAAATTAGTTTGGAATGATTTTTCTGGCTCAAAATTTAAGCCACCTTCTTCTTGGATAGCACTTCGGGCAACCAACGTTGCGCCTTGGGCATGCCCGATAATTCGATAAATTTTGGTTTGGCTACAAATTCACGCTGACCAATAAAGATATACGTCCATGCGCGTTCCCCGCCCATCAAATCAACACTCACACGCTTGTATTCAGTGCCTTCATCTTCGAAATCATCAAGCACATCCAAAAGATGATCATTAACGACATAAAGCTCGCCATGAACCATATGCTTTCCATCCGCAAGAAGCCCCGGCGTGAAATGACCCGGCGCAGATTTAGAGGCAAATTCGACAAGGCTATAAGCCGCGCTGGTGGTATAAGCCGCGCCTAGAAAGCGTGCCCCCTCCATCATCGCGTGGTTACGATGGCCGCGCATCAGCGTGCCGTAAACAAAGATTTTATGTGCTCCGTATTTTTGTGTCATAATAGTCCTCTGAGTTTTCATTTTATCTATCTTCAATCAAATCCTATGACAATCAAAGAAAATATTATTGTGCTCTGCACACCAGATCTCGCAAAAAGGCTCGGTGAGTGGCAGGATTACCTGAAACATGAGAAGCATGTTTCACCGCATACCATGCGCGCCTATTGCGGTGATGTGTCACATTTTATACGCTTTTTGAATGACCATCATAGCAAGGAAATATCATTAGATAACCTGTCGGAAACCGGCATTCGCGATTTTCGCAGCTGGATGTCGCGCAAAGCTTTGGATGGCACCTCCAATGCCAGCCGCGCCCGCTCGCTCTCCGGCGTTAAAAACCTACTGGTCTGGATGGATAAGCAAGGCATCATGCATAATGCCCATATCAAAACAGTGCGCAGCCCCAAATTACCGCATAAACTGCCGCGCCCCTTACATGAAAAACAAGCCTTCCGCGTTCTGGAAGAAGCTCTACTCAATATAAACCCAGATGCCGAGGCATGGATCGGCCAGCGTAATAAGGCGCTCTTTACCCTGCTCTATGGCTGCGGCTTGCGCATTAACGAGGCATTGTCCCTTAATATCGGCAATTTACCCCGCGATGGTTTCCTGCGCGTCATGGGTAAGGGCGGGCGCGAGCGCCAAGTGCCTACTTTGGCTATTGTCGAGGACATGCTCAAACTTTACTGCGCGGAATGCCCCTACCCGCAAGAGCCAGCTAGAGCACTTTTTCTGGGAGAGCGCGGCCAGCGTCTCAATCAGGGCGTTGCGCAAAAAGCCATGCGCGATCTGCGCCGCGCCCTCAGCCTGCCTGAAAACGTCACACCGCACGCGCTGCGCCATAGCTTTGCAACGCATTTGCTGCAAAACGGAGCCAATTTGAGGGAGATTCAGGAGTTGCTCGGCCATGCTTCCTTAAGTACAACGCAGCGCTATACTGAAGTTAATGCGACGGAGCTTATGCGCGTCTACAAGGCTGCGCATCCACGCCAATCAGATTCATAATTATGGCGCTGCACCTTTAATTGCATTCACACGGCCTTGTATCTTCATAGCGCTCTTGCTTGCGCTTTTCCAAAGAAATTATGTTGTCTCGCTCGGTGCCATCAAAGAACTTCCCCTGCGCCTTAGCTATCTCTTGCTGCTTCCGCAAAGATTCAATCCATTGCTCTGTAACGGTCATTTTATTTTTCATACCGTTACAGTAATATACTTTTTACGTAAAATCAAGATTGCACTTCTAAGCGGAGCGCTCGCCCCGCCTAAAGCCAAAACAGCCTAACAAATGATCAGCTGTGGAGAGCACGCTTGGCAACAGCAAGTGCCGCCTCCTTCACCACTTCCGTCAAGGTCGGGTGTGCATGGCACGTGCGGGCAATATCCTCGGCTGTACCTTCAAATTCCATGACGCTCACCACTTCTTGGATCAGGTCACCGACATTCGGGCCAATCATATGTGCGCCTAAAACGCGGTCAGTCTTGGCATCGGCCAAAATTTTCACAAAGCCGTCCATAGCATTCATAGCGCGCGCGCGGCCATTGGCCATGAAAGGGAATTTACCGACTTTATAATCAACGCCGGCCTCTTTAAGCTGCTCTTCTGTCTTACCGACATTAGCCACTTCCGGCCACGTATAGACCACGCCCGGTATGCAGTTATAGTCGATATGACCAGATTGCCCAGCCAACATTTCGGCCAGCACAACGCCCTCATCTTCGGCTTTATGCGCTAGCATCGGGCCTTTAATGACATCACCGACAGCGTAAATGCCCTCAACGGACGTCTCGAAGAACTCATCCACATCAATGCGGCCACGATCATCGACCTTCACACCAACTTTTTCCAGCCCAAGACCAGCAGTGTAAGCTTTGCGGCCAATTGCCATCAGCACAACTTCAGCGCTCAGCTTCTCCGCAGCGCCGCCATTGGCGGGCTCAACTTGTAACTCAACGCCCTTGCCCGTGATTTTGGCATCTTTAACTTTGGAAGACAGCTTGAACTCAAGCCCTTGTTTCTTAAATATTTTCAGCGCTTCTTTGCGAATTTCGCCGTCCATACCGGGCAGGATATTATCCATGAACTCGACAACAGTAACCTTCGTGCCCAATCTGCGCCATACGGTTCCAAGCTCGAGGCCAATCACGCCGCCGCCAATTACGATCATATCTTTTGGCACTTTGCCAAGCTCAAGCGCGCCCTCAGAAGAAACGATTTTCTTTTCGTCAATCTCAATACCGGGAAGAGAGATCACATCAGAGCCCGTGGCAATAATTATACTGGTCGCTTCGTAAGTGTCGCTACCGACTTTAACCTTACCGGCTTCGACAATTTGCCCCTCGCCTTTAAGATGCGTGATTTTGTTCTTTTTCATCAAGAACTCTACGCCCTTAGTATTGGCTTCGACCACGCTGTCCTTATGATTCATCATGCCTTTAAGGTCTAGCTTCACGCCCGAAACTTTTACCCCGAGATCACCAAGGTGATGACCAGCTTCTTCGAAGCGCTCGGAGGCGTGCAAAAGGGCTTTGGAGGGAATGCAACCGATGTTAAGGCAAGTACCGCCCAGCGTATCGCGCTTTTCTACAATCGCGGTTTTAAGACCGAGCTGCGCGCAGCGAATTGCACATACATAGCCGCCGGGGCCAGCGCCGATAACGATTACATCAAATTTGTCTGCCATGATTTTTTGCCTTTTAGTGCGTTGAATTATCCCGAAAGTATACGGGGTTAGGGCCTCTTGTAAAGCACCTATCGGGCAAAATTTCTTAAATCTAATCCAGCGAGATTTCCAGCGGATTGGGCATATAGACAACCGTCTTATCCGGATCAGGAACATCATAACCTAGTGAGCGGGCATAATCAGCCTTTGCATCAAAAAGATCATCTGGATGATCAAAGACGCGAGTCTCCATGATTTCCATCTCTTCGGGTGTAAAGCGGCTCATATAGCGGTCGAAATAACCGAATTTCTGATCCGTACCAATCTGGGAATTCATCACGAGAATTGGACGCTTGTCATTATTAAGGAACATACCCTCGCGGCCACGCTCGATATAAACATTACTTAGCGCATCTGCGTGGAATTCATAGCTTGTACCAATTCCGCCCATGAAATATGCAGAAAGCTGGGACAAGACATACACAGCATGCTGACGCTCGGCCATATGCTGAAGCTCCAGCATATGAATGCGATCATCCAAAATACGGTAATATTTCTCACCGAATTCACCATGGCTAGGGGAGAGGTTTTTATGCACGAAATACGGCGTGTCACTGCCTTCCGCTCTAGAAACCACAGGAACGCGGATACCAACTTTGGTGAAATGATCGTAACCTTCGCCATAAGCCTGAATGACGCCTGCAAAAAGACGCTCCATGCCCTCACGTGTACCGCCGCCCGAAAAACATGTCATTCCGGCTTTAGCAGCCAAATACGCTACGCGCTCAGTATCTTCAAGTCCTTGCGGAATTTTCGCGCTTGCGGTGCCAAGGCCAGACCAGCGGAAGCCAAGCTCCTCATCAGGGTCTTTAATGCCCAGTATTTTACAAAGCCCATTGGCGTCCAGCATTTTAAAATCTGGCGCTTCTTTAGGGTTGGGCTTGAACACTTGCGGGTCCCAGCGGCCAGCGGCAAAGCTGTCTTCAAGGCTGGTTTCACTGTGGAATGTCGTTACAACATCGCCGTGCTGATGCGCAACAGCGCCAGTATTGTGAAAGTTACCAAAATGCGAGAATTCTTCGCGCGCCGCGCGTTGATGCACCATCAATGGTCGCCCCGTTGCAATAAAGCCGCCATGCGGCATAAGCGCCGTCAGTGAGTCATGCATAAGCGCGCGCTCTAACTTAACGGTCAAACGGTCTAACGGATCGGCAAAGTCACGCGGATCCGGTTTATCACCAATAACATAGCCATCGGCGGCATAGGCAAAGCGCTCAACATCAGCAAGCGTTTTGATCTTGCCGAAAATTTGCGCACGTTTATATCCGGCAATTTTTTCGGTTCTAAGGCTTGCCTCAGGCTCTAATTCACCAATCTGGCTAATGTCTGCAAGCAAAGCATCTGGCTTATCAATAAAGCTGTAGCTTTTTGGCTTTTTAAGTTTTGGCGCACCCATAGAGCGCATAGCGGTGCGAACCGCTACGGCCAAAGGACATTCCGTACTGAAATAGGAATTATTCTCGTCCTCGCGCAGCTCGGCAATCGTCTTGTCGATACCGGCTAAAACCATATAGGACGGAATTTCAAAGCTGTCTGCATCAAAATCAACGCCCGCAATTTCATCGGCAAGATCGCGCTCGGTAACAGGGCGCAAACGTCCGCCTTCTTCCTGAGCGTAAGCAATGATACCTTCAGGAGGCAATGGCAAATTCGTGTCTTTCACCAATGGACGAATAACAACAGACACACCTAATGTTACGTTATCGGACACTGTAATTCCCTGCTTGCGAAAATCCGCTTTAGCAAGCTCCACACGCCTTAGAAAACTCACAGGGCCTCCAGAAGCTTTCATCACTTCTTTCATACGCTTGCCCGGAAAAGCGTGATCAGCATGAAACGCTTGCTCAATAAGGGGGTCTTTTGAATTACGAATGTCGTCAAAAATAGAGTGGTCGCGAATAATCGGGTCAATATCGACATTACGATCTTCGGCTATGACAGCAAGATTTTTTGCCGTATCAACGCCCATGATTGCCAAAGAAACTTTTTTCTCGGATTCAGATAGCTCGTCCCAAACTTCAATAACACTCATATCGATTTTGCCATTGGAAATCTGGAAGCCATTATCTTCCGGCTCATCGGAATCCGGCACGGTATCGCCGAAAAATGCGTTGGCTGTTTTTAGGGTGATGTCATAGAAGGAGAGCGGTCTACGCCCCTCTTTTAATTTAGTCGTGCTCATGGACGCCAGAACAAAACCTGATTTTTCAGGCCACTTTCTTTCTTGCCCCTTCCAGCTACGGACGCGGTTTCTCTCGTATGGATTTCTCTTTTTACCTTCGGCAGAAGCCGTGAAAATTTCAGTCAAGTCCATGAAAGGCTTGTAAGGCTTAATGATAGCGCCAGATACTCCTGGTTCGCCGATCAGATTATAGAGTGTTTTCATTTGTTCCCGTTCATTTTTTTGTGGCTCTCAGCATAAGCATATTGAATAGCTTTATAGACAATAAATATGCTTAACGCAAGTTAATTATGGCAACTGCACTTAAATCAAAAAATTAGCCGAATAAAACCGTTTATGTAAGGCTGCCTTTGATTTAATATTGCTATTAATCCGTTCTCTCATTTTCTAAATAAGAAAATAATAATATAAGAACAACCCTGTTTTTTTAGAAAAGTTTAGGCTATATCTTGTGACTACCCCATTTGAAATGATGCAGCGCGCCGTGGATATTGTAAATTCCAGCCCGCATCCGACCAATAAAATCGCAGCCAGCTTAAGCGGCACCGAAAAGAATGGGCATGCCTTCGCAATCGCCGAGACTAATTTCTGGCCTAGCTCAATAGAAAAAAGTTTCGGGCGAGACACTAAAATTGGTAATTCCAGCGGAACAATCCACGCCGAGACAGCCTGCATCCTTCATTCCCCCCACTCCAAAGGCGCGAGCGTCTTTATGACCGACCCTCCTTGTCCCAACTGCGCCAAGAATATTGCCGAGGCCGGTATTAAGGATGTCTATATCGACCATAAAGGCTTCGAGAAAGACTTTGCCCAAAGGCGCGGCGCGGAATTTCAATCCATGTCGATGCGCATATTCGCCGCCGCCGGAATTCCTGTCTATGAGCTTCGCCGCAAGGAGCAAAACATATCTCCCGTTATTTCCATTGAAGATAATTACACGCCGCCCAGCGAAACCCCCTTCACGCTTGAGCTGCTAGGCGCCGCGCCTACACAAAATCTATTCGTACAGATGATCGGCAAAGCGCAAGCCGATTACCAAAAAACACCTTTCGCGCTTTGCTTCGCGCAAGACCCCGTCAGCGGTCGATATCAGAGCTTGAGCGCTGCGCCGCACCCTACAATTGGCTTCACGCATAAAGATGACCTCAGCAAAGAGGGCAAATACAGCTTTATTCTCCAACCAATAAATCGCCTCCTCATGAGCGCCCGACAGCTCGGACTAAAAATCGAGCCTGACTACATTTATTCAAAACGTATCCCCACTGCGCGCGAACTCATTAATATGATCGGCGCTAATTACGATACACTGAGTGTTGGCTCAGAGAGTGAAAGCCGCGATGAGTTTGCATTACTCGCAAAAACCCAGCTTGAAAATGCCTCTATTTTCAAATTCTTAAGCCTTTTATGAATAGAATAATAGTGGGGTTTAATAGAGGGGATATA
>JBBKXC010000037.1:0-3768 GCA_037969275.1 Bdellovibrionales bacterium
GGGCAGCTTTCCTTGTTGCCGTATAATGACAGTTCGCTTGGCTTTGATGTTATCAGCGTAAGATTTGTTGATGATGATACGGCAGAGATCGTTTGGCAGAGAACTTCGGCCGGCGTGACGCCCATGAGCCTTGCGGAAGTGCAAGAACGCACGGAAGATATTATTGTTGAAGGCGGCGGCGTATTGATCGTTGTCGCGCAGTATCTTTATGAGCCGATTTTTGCAGGCTTTGTAGTCAACCAGATTCAAATGGAAGAGATTGCGTTCGCGCGCGGCAGGCGAAGTTCTGTTGTGTGTATGAACGGGGCGCCGGGATGTTCGGCATAAATAAATTTTAGGGAGTAGGGCAATGTCTCTTATGTATCAAACACTAAAAAGCTGGAGCGCGTATTGTAGAAATACGGCCGGAGCAATTGCGATCATGTTCGCTTTTATGGCGCCTGTGATTGTTGGCTCGGCGGGCTTTGCTCTTGATTATGCGCAAGCCTATCTCGTTTATCAACGCTTAGCGCAGGCAATTGACGCGGCGGCGCTGGCGGGCGCAGCGGAATCCACAGACGCTGCTGAAATTGAACAACGCGTGCGCGACTTTTTCGATGTGAATTATCCGCCGAATAAAGTCGGCTTTACTTTCGAGCCGCAAGTCGATGTGGTTGGCGACGAAGTGCGCGTAACGGGCAAGGCGAATTACATTACCTCCTTTGTGCGCATTCTTGGCATTGATACAATTGAAATTGATGTGAAAACAATTGTTGCCCGTAAGGTGCAGGGCATCGAGGTTGTTTTAGTGCTCGATAATACGGGCTCGATGGGCACAAATAACAATATCAAATCTCTTAAAAAAGCATCAACCAGCTTTATCAATATTATGTTTGATAATGCCTCTAGTCCCAATTTCGTGCGCATTGGCCTTGTGCCCTACAGCAATGCTGTGCGTGTCGGAAGCTATGGCCTTGGCAAAAACCCTGATGGCACGGCGTACCGTGACGGCACGGTATTTGTAACTTTGCCGAATGACGTCTCTGTGACCAATAGCCACAACGCCAGCACTGGCTGGTATGGCTGCGTCGTCGAGCATAATCCGGATAATTATAATTCTAACGCTACCTATGAAGCGGGGAGCAAAGGACAGCTTTGGCGCTCTGGCGTGAATTGGGATGGTCATGGATGGGACGCGGCTTATGGATCAAATGACGCGCATCCGGGCGACGTATTTCCCGATCTTAGCATCGAAGGTGCGACAGAATATAATGGGCCGTGGGATATCTATCAGTATGGTAGTGTCGATAAGCCATGTATCCAAAGTCATTATGTATGCACTAATGAAAATAAAAAAGGTAAGTGTACTGCTGGTTATACGCAATGTGATGTTTATGGAACGGATTATGAATTTTTTCCAGCCAACCAACCAAATAACAGCTGCCCCTATGCGCAAGTTGTACCGATCAATAGCGACCGCGATTATTTGCTGACACAAGTTGATCCGGATAACAGTAGCGTCATGTATCCGCACGGCAATACGCTGGGTAATGTCGGTATGCTCTGGGGAGGACGTTTGATTTCACCGGAGGAGCCGTTCACCGAAGGCAAAAGCTGGACGAATGAATACTGGAAAAAAGCCGTTGTTATGATGACGGATGGTAATAATACCAATGACAGCACATACTCCGCTTACTGGTTCGCGGATAAGCACGACATGACCGTCACAAAGCACAATCAGCGTTTCGAGGAAACCTGTGCCAATTTGAAAAAAATGGGTGTGCTGATCTATACGATTACGTTTACGAGCGGAATTAGCGCTACCAATAAAGGGTATTACGAACGCTGCGCGACATCTGAGGGGCATTATTATGATGCGCCCAATCAGGCGGACTTAGAAGCGGCGTTCGAAAAAATCGCGCGCGAACTTTCTACGCTGCATATCAAAGAGTAACTTATCGTCATTGTGAGACACGCTGGCGTAACGTAATCCACGGATTGCCGCGTTATTTCCCGCTGCTCGCAATGACAGTGTAAGTAATCATAATTTATGTCTTGAGATTTTAAGTAAAATTCACGTTATTAAAGTATAAAAAATATAGTTAAAATTTTAGCTAAATAAAAAATGCAAAATTAACCATTTTTCATAGTAAAAACTGCATTTTTTAACTTCTCATTAAAGAAAAAAGCGGTATGATTAATTATAACGGTTGGGGCTTCAAAAAAATTCTAAAAAAATGAAGCGTGGGTTTTAACCGAAATTGTACAAAACTTGTCAAAACAAATTAGGAGAACTTAGTATGAAAAAATTATTCGCTTGGAAAGAAGCATATTTGAAGGATGAAGACGGAGCAACGGCGATTGAATACGGCCTTATTGCTGCCGGTATTGCTCTGGCGATTGCGGCTTCCGTTTTTGCTTTCGGTGACGATCTTGGTTCCATGTTTAGTAAAATGGAAGTAGCCATCGACAGCGCGAATACAGCGACTGAAGATGTTACTGTAGAGTAGTCTATTATAATTTAAAGAAGCGCCTCTGTTCATTTGTGACGAGGCGCTTTTTTATTGACTGAATATGGAGTAATCTTGATTTTATGATTTCACTTATCTTTTTTCTCATTATCGTGCTTGCTGTTCTTGGTGTCGGTCTCTTGGCCGGAGCGTCCGATTACAAGGGGCTTACTATTCCAAACGCTTATAGCTTTTATATCGCGGCAGCGTTTCCACTTTGTTTTATTCTGATGTGGTTGCTCGGGCATGGCTCTATTTTTGAATCGCTTTGGTCACATATTGGCGCTCTGGTTGTTGTTTTTGCAATTTCAGCGGCGCTCTATCATTTTAGATTTATGGGGGCTGCGGATTCAAAGCTGGCGAGCGCCTACGCGCTTTGGCTTGGTCTTGGGGCTGTGCCGTTGTTTTTGTTCGTCATGACGCTGGCGGGGGCTCTCTTGGGCGTTGCGGCGCTATTCATTAAAAAGAAGAAGCCATTTAAATCCCCGCCGGAAGGGAGTTGGCCAGCGCGGCTACAGGCCGGAGAAAATAAAGTGCCCTACGGCATCGCGATTGTAATCGGCGCGTTCTACGGTTTTTATGTTGCCGGGTATCTGGATCTAACGCAGCTTGCGATTGTCTTTGATATTTAACGCAGATATCGTCATTGCGAGGAGCGCAGGCGACGCGGCAATCCAACTGTAAATAAAATGGATTGCTTCGCTACGCTCGCAATGACGGTCTGATAAACTACATAAACTACATAAACTACATAAAATACGATAATAAATTCAGAATTTTTTAATTCGCAAACTTCATGATAGAATAAGGAAGGTAATTCTTATCGTCACTTTCAATAAACCTTTCAGTTTTGGGAAAAATCCATGAATAAAAACGTTGTAATCGTTCTTGTTGGCGCCGTCGTTGTTGCGGTTCTTATGGCTGTCATGGTGCAGATGATGCTGGGTGGCAGTAAGAATGATGTTGTGGCGGTCAAAGAAGAGCCAAAGGCTGAAATCCTGATCGCGAGCAAAAATCTCGCGCTAGGCAAGGAGCTTAAGCCCGGTGATTTGAAGTGGCAAAGCTGGCCTAAGGCCAATTTATTTGCGGGCGCAGTTGTGCGTAAGGACGAACAAAAGGCGGATGAAGCGCTAGAAGGGCGTTTGCGCCGCGATATCTCCGAGGGCGAGCCTATGATGGCCTCTTATCTTTTGGGGCAATCGCAGGGCAATCTGGTTGCGGCCTCGCTCGAGCCGGGTCAGCGCGCTGTATCCATTAGCGTTTCCGCCAATACGATGGT
>JBBKXC010000038.1:0-6198 GCA_037969275.1 Bdellovibrionales bacterium
CTCAACTTCGGAGCCTTCATTGTAAAACTCACCGCGGATGTAAATATAGGCGGCGTTCGCACCCATAGCAAAACCGGCGATTAAGCACCCTTCCAGCAATTTATGCGGCTCATAGCGCAAAATATCGCGGTCCTTACACGTGCCGGGCTCTGATTCATCTGCGTTTACGACCAGATAATGCGGCTTGCCACTATCTTTTGGCATGAACGACCATTTAAGCCCTGTCGGGAAACCTGCGCCGCCGCGGCCACGGAGACCGGAGGCTTTCATTTCCTCGATGATCTTATCACGGCCCCGCGCAAGTATGTCCTTGGTATTATCCCAATCGCCGCGCTTTTTCGCTTCTTTTAGTGAAAAAGAATTGAAGCCATAAATATTAGTAAATATACGGTCCTGATCGGATAACATTTAAACAACCCCCGCCTTTTTAGCTTCTTTTTGTAATGACGTCGGGCCTGATACAGCCATCGAGCCTTTACGGCCTTTTTGAGAACCCACATTAGGCTTCATATCCTCGGATAACAGCTCTAAGACTTCTTTCATGGTTTTCTCGGTAAGGTCTTCATAGAAATCATCATTAATCTGAACCATAGGCGCATTCACGCACGCGCCAAGACACTCAACTTCCATCAAGGTAAATTTACCGTCCTTGGTTGTTTGGCCCAAACCAATACCAAGCTGATCTTTACAAGTATTGACGATCTTATCGGAGCCGCACAGCCAGCAAGGCGTGGTCGTGCAAAGCTGTACGAGATATTTACCAACAGGTGCAAGGTTATACATCGAGTAAAAGCTGGCAACTTCATAAACTTTAACAGGCGGTTCGCCCACAATTTCAGCAATCCTGTCCATGGCCGCGCGAGGGATCCAGCCGCCATATGGAGGATTAGCTTTAGCCCCCTCTTCCGCCGTCTGGCGCTGCGCCAGATCAAGAAGCGGCATTGTCGCGCTTTTTTCACGCCCTTTTGGATATTTGGCGAGAATTACTTTAACTTTTTCGTAATTGGCTTTGGAAAAATCAAAGCTCTCGGGCTGATAATCAGCTTTCAGGTCAAAAGGCTTTTTCATCGATCAATTTCTCCAAAAACAATATCAAGTGAGCCAATGATCGTCACGGCATCGGCCAGCATATGCCCTTTGCTCATAAAATCAAAGGCTTGTAAATGGGCAAAGCCCGGTGCTTTGATACGGCAGCGGTACGGTTTATTTGTTCCATCGCTTACCAGATAAACGGCAAATTCACCCTTTGGCGCTTCGACGGCTGTATAGGTCTCTCCCGCAGGGACGTGGTAGCCTTCGGTAAAGAGTTTAAAATGGTGAATCATGGCCTCCATAGAGGATTTCATCTCGGCGCGAGGCGGCGGGGAAACCTTATAGTCATCGGTCTTAATCGGGCCGGCAGGTAGGTTTTTCAACACCTGCTTCATTATTTTTAAAGACTGATACATCTCTTCCATACGAATAAGGTAGCGAGCATAACAGTCGCCGGTCTTACCGATAGGCACGTCAAAATCCATTTCCTCGTAGGAATCATAGGGCTGGGATTTACGCAAATCCCAAGCAACGCCGGAACCACGCAGCATCGGGCCGCTAAAGCCCCAATCGAGCGCTTCATCACGGCTCACAATGCCAATATCAACAGTGCGCTGCTTAAAAATTCGGTTATCTGTCAGAAGCGTTTCCATGTCGGCCAGAAATTTAGGCAGCTCGTCACACCAATCCATCATGTCATCGGCAAGACCAGCCGGCATATCCTGTGCCACGCCGCCCGGGCGGAAATAATTAGCATGCAGGCGCGCGCCGCTTACGCGCTCATAAAACTCCATGCCCTTCTCGCGCTCCTCAAATCCCCATAGTGCGGGCGTAAGAGCGCCAACATCTAGCGCAAAGGTCGTGATATTCAAAATATGATTAAGAACGCGGCCAAGCTCGGCAAACAAAATACGGATATATTGCCCGCGCTTAGGCACAGATATGCCGAGAAGTTTTTCTGTCGCTAAAGCAAAAGCATGCTCCTGATTCATTGGAGCAACATAGTCAAGGCGGTCAAAATACGGAACAGCCTGCATATAGGTTTTATATTCAATCAGCTTCTCAGTACCGCGGTGTAAAAGACCGATATGTGGGTCTGCGCGCTCAACGATTTCACCTTCCATTTCGAGAACAAGACGCAAAACGCCGTGCGCAGCAGGGTGCTGCGGCCCGAAATTCATTGTGAAAGGCTTTATTTGTGTTTCTTCAGCGATGTCTAGATTATGGGATTCGCGCTCTGAAGGCATATTCATCAATTTCTATTTTTATAAGCTCAAACCGTCATGGTCTTGCGTGATTGCAGGTGTTTTCTTCAAGGGGGCCAGCAGTCTCTCCAACGTAACGTGCGGATCAACCATTGTGCTTTCATTTTTATAGGAATACGGGTTGTTTTGCCAGAGTGTTTCGGAGAGTTTTTTTAATAAAGACGGCAAATCCGCATTCTGGATTACAAAGGGACGGCGAAGTCCCGGATCACCAGTAATCGCACCAATTTTATAACCCTCACCATGGAAAGAAAAAGTGCCACCGGCTTCGGCTGTAAGCTCGAGAATTTGAGCCAGCGCATCGCGCTCAATATCAGGATGATCGGGATGAGGTTTCAAAATACCCAAAAGCGCCTTTTGGCCATCATTATCGGAATCGTGAACTGTGACCCAGCGATCAATAGGGGTGAAATAATCCTTCGAAACGATACCCGCATTCGGGAAACGTTGCTTAGCTTGCGCTGCATTACCAAAAGCATCTAGGCTCATACTGCACTCCCCCCTTTTTTGGAAGGCATCCATCCATGCGCTGGCGACATAGCCTTTTCATCACCGGGAAGCTGAACATCTGTCATTCCCTCCCATGGCGAGAGATAATCAAAATTACGAAAATCTTGTGTAAGCTTGACGGGCTCATAGACAACTCGCTTAAGCTCCTCATCATAGCGAAGCTCAACATAGCCTGTCAGCGGAAAGTCCTTACGCTGCGGATGCCCCTCAAATCCATAATCTGTGAGAATACGGCGCAAATCAGGATGGTTCTCAAACATGACACCATACATGTCCCAAATTTCCCGCTCCATCCAGCCAGCGCTGGAGTAAATATGCGTTACGCTGGGAACTAACGTATCTTCATTAGTAGAAAGCTTAACACGCACACGGTGATTTTGCTTTAATGACAATAGGTTATAGACAATTTCAAAGCGCAGCTCGCGCTCAGGAAAATCAACGGCCGTAACATCGGCGAGTATCTCTAAACGGGTTTCTTTGTCATCGCGCAGGAAATGCAAAACACGTGTAATACTCTTAGGTTCAGCGTAAAGGACAAGCTCTTTATTGATAAAGGCATATTTCTCGACATGGCCTTCGAGCTTTTCTTCGATATATTCTGCTAGATCTTTTAGAGCGTCGGTTGGCACGAAATGTATCCCTTGTTAATTCCCCACTAACATAAGGATAAACCAAGCGGATTTAAACTATAAAATGCGCATAACAAAATTATTTGCAGCTTAATAAGTCCGTGTTTATGCACACACACAATTGTTTACAAATAAGAGATGCATAAATGCCTATCAAACAACCATAGGCGATGGAGAAAGCCCCGGTGCCGTAGGCGCGGCCTGATTAAAAGCCTCTTCAACCGGTAGCGGCGCAATTTTATCATCAAGAAGCTGCTCCAGAGCCCTAAGCTCATCAGCATTCTCCGGTGTTTCGCTGGCCTCTAACAATGCTTGAACATCTTCGCGAAGCAATGATTTTCCGGTCTCGGGTAAAGCATCAATTTCATCCTGATGATACCCAAGCCCCTCGACACCTCTCGTGGCAATCTGTTGAGAAAGCTCGGAAATACGGCCTTGCATCTCAAGAGTATTACCCAAAGAGCTTTCGACACGGGCCTTAAAATCATCAATAGAGCCACGTATTGCGTCCTCCACATCGCCAGCAGGAAGCCCAGCAACGACAAAACGCTCATCCATAAGCCCCATAGCTAATGTGCCTTTATAATCTGCAAATCGCTCTGTGTAGGCCGCGGCTCCAACAGCATCGCCGTCGGCTGCCAAATATCTTGCGGCATATAAGGTTATATCTTTATCAAGTTGCGGGAAAACATCCGCTTCAAATACTTCCGCCAACTCTGCCAGAGAATCACCGGACAATTTCAAAAGATTATTGGGATCGAAAAAACCGGTGCCGCTCTCGGCCTGCTCATACAAAGCCTGCGACCCCATATATAAAGGGCTATACTTGGTTTCCACTAAGTCATTTGGCAGATGTGCCGCGCTATAATCCTGTAATGACATTACCATTTTTTTACACCCTCATTTTTCTATGTAAATTATAAGGGCGTAATATTAAAATAATGTTAAATATATCAACGGTAGTTTAGCGTGCGATGCGGGTATCTTCGCGCTGGATTTTCTTTTGAAGCTGCAATAGCCCATAAACGAGCGCCTCCGCCGTTGGGGGGCATCCAGGCACATAGATATCGACAGGCACAATGCGATCACAGCCACGCACGACAGAATAAGAATAATGGTAGTAACCTCCGCCATTAGCGCAAGATCCCATTGATATAACCCAGCGTGGTTCAGGCATCTGGTCATAGACCCTACGCAGTGCTGGCGCCATTTTATTGGTCAACGTCCCCGCAACAATCATAACATCGGATTGACGAGGGCTTGGGCGCGGGATCATCCCGAAACGGTCAAGGTCATAGCGACTCATATAAGCGTGGATCATCTCCACAGCGCAGCAAGCCAGACCAAAGGTCATCGGCCATAAAGAGCCGGTACGCGCCCAATCAAACAGCTTATCTGTCTGTGTTAAAAGAAATCCTTTTTCATCTAGAGTCTTGGAAATGGCAGCAGCAACAACGTCCTGCTCCTGCGCGGGAGGGAATGGTGATTTTGTAAGAAAATCATAAGCTGGCGCATCTATTACGTTTCTATCGTGGCCCATACTGCATTATTCCCAATCAAGGGCTCCCTTTTTCCATTCATAAATAAAACCGACAGTCAGCACACTTAAAAATGCCATCATAGACCAAAACCCAAACACCCCAATTTTGCCAAGCGTAATCGCCCAAGGGAATAAGAATGCAATTTCAAGGTCAAAGATAATGAACAGTAGGCAAACAAGATAAAAGCGCACATCAAACTTATTACGTGCATCCATAAAAGCATCAAACCCACATTCATAGGCCGCATTTTTCTCAGCGTCAGGGTTTTGCTTTCCGAACAGGAAAGAGCCCATAATCATGACAACAGACATACCGCACGCGATCACCATAAAAATGAGGATGGGCAGGTATTGAATTAATAAATCTTGAGGTGCCATAGGCGGATCACTCTTGGAAAATGAATAACTATCAAAGTTTTATCACCTTCGCCGCAAAAAGAAAACCCACGAAAAACAGTAAATATAAGGATTTTTGAATTTTCAGACAGGGCCGTCCGGCGGTTCAATTTCGCCGGCCTCATTTACGCTTACCGCAGGTTTAGAGCCCGCAATGAGATTACGCCCCCAACCAAATGCAGAAGTCGCGGCATTAGTCAAAGCTTTGAACGCCCTATCGCGCTCGTTTCGGACAGTTTGCGCCTTTAATCCGCCAAGCCCAAGTGCGCCAAAAAAGGCATAGGCAAGCACAAGCGTTTTGGGCCCTCCTACAAACATGGTTTTAACGCCCTCAACACCAGTGGCGTTGGCGTCTTTGAGATGCCTCTTTACGCCGTCCTTGCTCGGAACGAAGCGTGTAATGTCAGGAATATCATTGTAAATGCGTGTTAAGCGCGCCTCGATTGTCCAGTGCTTATCGCTGGCTTTAAACTCACGCTCAAGCTCTTCTAAACGCAAACGAATAGTTTCGCGCCGCTGTTCAAAATCGGGATCTTTATCGGGGGCATTTTGCATAGACCAATAAAGCATAAAAATGCCGTAAAAGTCAATTATCAGGAAGATTGCTGCGGGACGTACACTTCATTTAAGTGAAGTGGCGCGAGTGACGGGACTTGAACCCGCGGCCTCCGCCGTGACAGGGCGGCGCTCTAACCAACTGAGCTACACCCGCGCAATTTTCAACAGGTTGTATATATACCTATCTGCCCAAAGTAATGTCAATCACAAAAAACAATAATTTTCATTAGGGGCAGATAGGTTAAATTAGTACAGCCAATTAAGCCGC
>JBBKXC010000039.1:0-3298 GCA_037969275.1 Bdellovibrionales bacterium
TAGCTAAGAAGGTTCGCGGCGCGGTCAAGAAGATCGGCCTTCACCAAATGCTCGGCCAGATTGGAGATTACAGCATTGCCCTTTTCACCGGGCGGTACAAGCTCTGTAAATTCCTCATAAAGCGAAACAGCGTCAAGCGGAGAGACTTTCGCCAGTCCTTCGGAGAGATAGAAATCGGTGAAGAGCGAGGACATATCGCCTGTAATGCGCTGCCCCAAAACGGTTTCCGGCACTAAAGTCGCGGCATCACGCATAATTTTAAGCCCCTTAACATAGTCGCCATTTTCAAAATATGTGCGGCCTAGCCAGTAATTAATCTGCGCCTCCAACTCGTCACCGCGCCATGCGTAGCGTAAGCGCTCAAGCGCATCAATCGCCTTTTCAGGCGTAAGCTCTTTGTTATCCACTTTCAAACGGGTGAGCGCCAAACCAGCCTTCACGCGGTAAAGATCATCCGTGCCTTCGGCCAGCTTTTCCCAAAGCGCCTTGGTTGTTTTGAGGTCGCCCTTCTGACGCGCGGCTTCGCCTTTAAGATATTGAAGCGCAGAATCATGGGCAAGGTTTAGCTTGTCCTTATCTTTTTCAATCAGCGCCAAAATCTTTTCAGCCTTAGCAACCTCACCAGCGCGTAAGTAAATCTCGGCCAGCACAATGCCCAAACGGTTACGAATTTCGGGCGGGTAATCTTTGATCGGATTCATGTTTTGCGGCAACACCTCATCGGCCTGTTGCCAGTCACCAAGATCAGCCAGAGCAAAGGCTTTCCAGATATTAATCTCCTCATAATCCTTAAGGATAGGAGAATTCAAATCACGAAAAGCCGCATCGGTTTTCCACGCAAAAGCCTCCGCCACGCCGCGCAAGGATAAAAACTCGGGATTTTGAATAAGTTCTGGTATCTCGCTTTGCGCAAATTCCAAAAAGCCAAGCGCTTCTGCGCCGCGCCCATTAGAGAGCTGCATCTTGGCCAACGTTATCAGGTTCTCAACTTGCGTGCCTTTGGAGAGATCACTCATTGTGGAGAGTATAATAGTGCGGTTTTCATTCAAGGCGCTCAGACCACCAAGGCGCCATTCATCAAAATTGAAAATGCGGCGCTCGTCCTTATTGGCGGAGGTGCGCTCATCAAAACTCTGCTTCTCGATATTGGAAACCAGCTCTTCGGGCAAAAGAGAGAGGCCCTGCGCGCGCGATATCTCCACTCCGGCCTTAGTAATTTCGACCTTGAGATCGTCAACCTTCGGACGAATGGCCAATCCAACGGGAGAAAGCAGGACTGAAAAATCAGCAAAATCACGGCGCTGTCCCGCAAAGTCCAGCGCATCTTCCACAGTCACAACTTTAAGAATACTGCCCGTAACAGGGTCTTTAACATCAAGAACGCGGCGCGCTGTTGCAAATGGAAACACAATTTTGCCGCCGCGATCTTTGCCCTTGGCAATATTAAGGCGCTTCGGTGCTAAAGGCTCATTATCGCCTTTTTCGCTAGATAAAATAATGCTCCAAAGAAGGCCGCCGCCCTGCCCGCGCACATTGGCGCCCGGCATGGTTTTAGTATAATAAGCCTGCCCTGCTGTCACATCGACTTCATTTAGCGGCAAGAAAAACTCCGCGTCAGGCCCGCTTGGCTGGGGTTTGACGTGCATATCTTCGCGGTCTACGACCATCCAGAGCCGACCATAATCCTCAAATGCGGCCATGCCGACCGACATTGTAGAAGATAGGGTAAACATATTGGCTTTTATGCGCGATTTAGAAATTTCGTCTAATTTGCGCTGCGCTGGCGGTTCGGGCGCGTCCACGGCCTCAACCTTCGCGGCCTCAGCCTCAGCTTCTATTACCTCTTTGGGCTGAGCTTGTGTTTCATCTGCCGCTTGCATCGCTGCGACGATATCCTCTACATCCTTAACGGCCGCATCGACATCCTTTTGATCCTTATCACTCAGGATGTTTTTAGAAACTGTCTTTTGAGATTTTTGCGCAGGGGCAGGTTTTTCTGGCGATTTCTCAGCCTTTTCAGCCGTGACAGCTGCAGCGGGCGGATCATAGACATCAATCACAATGCGCGAGCTAACTGGAAATGATCGGCTTTTAGCGCCTACGGGCACATCAACTTTAATGCTCAGCGGGTTTTCGGACACAACAGAAACGCCCGTAACATTCTTACCCGTCACATCGGCATTAATACTGGCCGCCTTGTTAAAAGTAACGGTGAAGTTGCCCGTCTCCTCGGCGACCTTATAGGTCACGGGACCGGGCCAATCAAAGACGAGGCGCGTATAGCCGCGGTGCTCGCCCGCGCGCAGCGATACCTTTTCCTGCGCAAAGACGGGAAAGGAAAAGGTCATCATCAAGAGTGTTATTACTATAAATCGCATTATTGAGAATATATCACAGGGCCTACGCAAAATGCGGCCCAATTAAAGGTTTTAAAGTTTCATCCCTAAAAATGATCGTGAGCCGCCGTCATCCTTCAGAATCACAATATCAACACGGCGCGACAAATCGAGCCGTTCGTCCTGCGGAATATCTTCTGGTAAGTCTTCATAACGAGCGCTGGACATGCCGCGCAGCGTTACGGAGCGCGTATAACCTACATTCTCCAAAACGCCTGCTACTGCTGAGGCGCGCGCCAGCGAAAGCTCCCAGTTACTTTTAAATGAAGCGCTGTTTTCTACAGGGCGTGGATCCGCGTGCCCGACAACCTCAATTGCATTACGGATTTTAGCCAGAGCGCCGCCAAGCTCGAATAGAATTCTTTGTCCACCCGCCCCGACTTGCGCTTTTCCTGCCTCGAAAAACAAACCATGCGGCATGGAAATCACCAGAGCATCGGGCTGCATAAACATCAATACGCCTTTGGTGTTCTCATTGCGCTCCAGCGCCGGACGAATAATAGAGGCCAGATAACGCAAATCAAGCGCCCGTGCATTATCCACCTGCTCAATTGAAATAGCATCGACAGTCCCCGCATATTGCGGCGGGGCGTATGTTTTGCTGAAATTATTGTTAATCGCAGCCGTCATCTCAGACCATTTCTCGACCTCGGGCTGCGACATGGAATAAAGCAGAACAAAAAAGGTCAGCATCAAAGCCATAATATCGGTAAAGGTTACCAGCCAAAGCGACGATACCGCGGGCTCATTATCCTGCGCATTCTTATAGAACCGAAAAGATGGCTCGAAAACCATTTCATGTAAGTGCGGTCCGTGCGCTTCCTCGCCTGCTTCTGCATGCTGCGCATTGTTCACCGCTTCATTATCCAGATCTCCCGTTATAGCGCCCATCATAATCCTCC
>JBBKXC010000040.1:0-3540 GCA_037969275.1 Bdellovibrionales bacterium
AGTTTACGGCCTTCGTATGTCGCTTGTCTGCGGCATTCATAGATGGCGCAATCAATCGGGTTGTTAATATCAAGGCTAGCAGTTTGCATGATAACCTGCCGGCGCAGCGCGAGAAGTACTTGATCCTTGTAATGCGGGATGCCGCTACTGTTAGTATTGATCTGTGTTTGGCGTTCTGTGGCAACTTCGTGGACAAAACCGCCGGAAAGCGGCCGCCCATCTTTACGCATGAATGTGTTTGAGGGCGTTATAAGATTATCTTCGCACCATTTATTTAAGTGGGATGATCCTGTATTTGTTGTCAGTGCGTAGATGGTGGCTTCGTATTCTCTGGCGAGAAGGTCGCGCCATGGTGGGGTTTGGCTAGTCGAGCCGGTTCCATCTGTCATAATGTTCACGCTTTTGTCGCGCGCTTTAAAGGGCATGTTTGTAAAACATTGCGCGGCGTTTTCTAAGGCAGCGTGTTGATCTGTACTGCCGGAGCTCCGTCTATCCTGCGCCAAAATCATATTGGCAAATTGCAAAAATTTATCAGGGCTGTCTTCACGGAAATCTACCCAAGGGATCATAATTTTTGAGCGGTTATCAAAATCAATAAGGCAAAGCGCCAGTGATTTTGTACTCATAAAAACAGATTCTCTAAAATCATCGCTGGCAATTGCGGCAGCTAATGTTTCAAGCTGTCCTCTATATTCACCGTTATCCGAGCTAACGGAGCTGCTCACATCGATGGCGCATACCATGGCCATACCAACTTCGTCAGTGCGGCCAGACCAGAGCGGATGCACAAAACTTGCGGGGGTTATTACTAATGAGGGACGTGCGGGAGGCGTGCTTCCGCCAAAACCAGATTGCGCCGATGCGGCGTTAAATAATCCGCCGCCAACCGCAGTTAGAAGGCCAGCGCCAGTTCCCGTAAGAAAATTTCGTCTGTTTAGCACAGTTATTTCCCTGTTGTCTCAGGATTTTCCTGATTATTATTATTATTTATTTCCGTACTGTAGACGTTCTCGCTCAGAATCTCAAATCATTTCTTGTATTATTTTAATAGTGTATATTCGTGGGATTAGGAGATGAATATGAGTGAATTCGAATGGAAAGGCCGCAGTGACCCTGAAGATGGGAAATCGGCGCTTCGCTGGCATGACATCGTTAGAAAAGACACGAAATTTCAGGCGCAAGCGGCATTGGGCTTGGTTGGCTTTGCCTGTGATATCGGGGTAGAGCGTAATAAAGGGCGCTCAGGCGCAAAAGGCGGGCCGGACGCTGTGCGCGGCGGTCTTGCGAATATGGCGTGGCATGGGCACAGCGATACGCTACTCGCAGATTACGGAACGGTGTCAATCGAACAGACGGTTGATAGCTGTCCGCTGGCTTTGGCTCAAGAGCATCTGGCGGCGCGCGTGAAAGAGATTCTGGCGCTAACTGGTAAAGCCATTATCCTTGGGGGTGGCCATGAAACCGCTGTGGGGAGTTTTGAAGGATTGCTGGCCAGTGAATACGGCTCCAAGAAAATCGGGATACTCAATCTGGATGCGCATTTTGATATTAGATTGGCGGGCGAGCATGGCATTTCATCCGGCACACCTTTTACTCAAATCCGCGAAAGCCTGAAAGCGCTTGGGCGTGATTTACATTATATGTGTGTTGGCATCTCCGAGATTGCCAATACGAAAGCGCTTTTTGCGCGGGCTGATGAATGGGGCATTCGCTATATTCTTGACCGTGATGCGCGTGCGCATCTCATGAGCAATGTTAAGGCAAAGCTGGAAGAATTTATGGATGAATGCGATGTGCTTTATCTCACGCTCGATCTGGATGTTTTACCGCATTGGCAGATGCCAGCTGTGAGCGCACCTGCGGCTGCTGGTGTTGAGCTATATATGATTGAGGAAATCATTTCATTTCTGGGAGAAGCGCGCAAGCGCGGGCAAATCGAATGGCCGCTCTCGGATATCGTGGAATTTAACCCTGAATTTGATCCATGCGGAAACGCCGCCAAAACAGCGGCGCGTCTCGTTGATAAAATCACGCGGGCTATGATTTAGTTTTTCAAAATTCCCGGTAGCTTCAATTCATGCTCCCGTGCGCAAGATTTGGCTATTTCGTAGCCTGCATCTGCGTGGCGCATGACGCCGCTGGCGGGGTCGTTCCAGAGAACGCGCTCTATGCGCTTGGCGGCTTCGTCTGAGCCGTCAGCGCAAATGACCATGCCTGCATGCTGCGAAAAGCCCATGCCAACGCCGCCGCCGTGATGGAGGCTCACCCATGTTGCTCCCGAGGCTGTGTTTAATAGTGCATTCAAAAGCGGCCAGTCTGATACGGCGTCCGAGCCATCCATCATGGCTTCGGTTTCGCGGTTGGGGGAGGCCACAGAGCCGCTGTCCAGATGGTCGCGGCCAATGACGACAGGGGCGCTGAGCTCGCCGTTTTTGACCATCTCATTAAAGGCAAGGCCGATGCGGTGGCGATCACCAAGACCAACCCAGCAAATGCGGGCTGGAAGTCCTTGAAAGGCAATGCGCTCGCGCGCCATGTCGAGCCAGTGATGCAGATCTTTATTGTCCGGCAATAATTCCTTCACCTTTTGATCTGTCTTGTAAATATCTTCGGGATCGCCGGATAGCGCTACCCAGCGGAAAGGGCCAACGCCTCTGCAAAAGAGCGGGCGAATATAAGCAGGTACAAATCCCGGAAAAGCGAAGGCGTCTTTGTAGCCTTGCTCGAATGCCACTTGGCGAATGTTGTTGCCGTAGTCGACGGTTGGCACGCCAGCTTTGCTGAAGCCTGTCATGGCTTCGACTTGCACGCGCATGGATTTACTAGCTTCACGCTTCACGAGTTCAGGATCGCTTTTTTGTTTGGCCAGCCACTCAGCAACGCTCCACCCTTGGGGCAGATAACCATGCACCGGATCATGTGCGGAGGTCTGGTCTGTGACAAGATCGGGCTTTATGCCGCGCTTCAAAAGCTCTGGGAAAATATCGGCGGCGTTGCCGAGTAAGCCAACTGATTTAGCTTCGCCAGCTTTCGTCCATGTATCAATCATGGCCAGCGCGGTATCAAGGTCGTCCGTTTTTTCGTCGACGTAGCGCGTGCGTAAACGGAAGTCGATTTTTTCTTCGTTACATTCAACGGCCAAGCAGCACGCTCCGGCCATCACCGCCGCCAAAGGCTGCGCGCCGCCCATACCGCCAAGTCCGCCGGTTAAAAACCATTTGCCCTTGAGGTCGCCGTCATAATGCTGGCGGCCTGCTTCGACAAAAGTTTCGTACGTGCCCTGCACGATGCCTTGCGTGCCGATATAAATCCAGCTTCCAGCGGTCATCTGGCCATACATCATGAGGCCCGCTTTATCGAGCTTATTGAAATGCTCCCAATTCGCCCAATGCGGCACGAGGTTGGAATTAGCGAGCAGCACGCGCGGCGCGTCCTTATGCGTTTTAAACACGCCAGCGGCGCGGCCCGATTGCACGAGCATGGTTTCATCTTCATTCAGATTTTTAAGTGTCTCGGCCATAATGTCGAAATCCTCCCAGC
>JBBKXC010000041.1:0-4930 GCA_037969275.1 Bdellovibrionales bacterium
TCATACACGCCGTCTTTATCAAGGTCGTGATAAGTCGTGGTCATGCTTTTATATTCAACCATATCAACCGATCCGCTCTTATCCATATCCCAAGCGTGATAGATATTCATATCATACGCTTTGCTATATTCAGCCGTATCGATAAAGCCATCGCCATCAACATCGTATGATACGAATGTCGTAACTTCAGGGTCCATTTCAACTTTGTAAGGCTCGTACCAGAACGTAGTATATTTATTCCACTCAGTGTTATTAACGCGGCCGTCGCGGTCGTAATCAATAACGTGGTAAGAATAAGTCACATACTCATCTTCATCCAAAATGCCGTTGCTGTTGGTGTCGAATTTATATGTATCTGTTGTGGTTTTTGTTGTTGTTGTAGAAACAACTTCGCCTTCGTGGTTATACGTCTTGTCGGTCACGACATCTGTTTTCGTGTCAACTTTAACGGCTGTTGGCGGAGCAATTATTTCTGCATTAGCCGTAGCAGGTGTTGTCGTAGTCGTAATCATTGTTTCTGCTAATGCAGGGCTAGCAAGTGCCAAGGCCGTACCAGCTAGTAATAGTGTGTTTAATGTTTTCATTTTTTTTACTCCATAAAATTAATTTAAATAGATCGTGCCAAACAAACGTCTCTGCGCAGGAATCGTTCCAGTAAGAAATTTATTTCTGTTCAGTGCGATGAAATCTGATAAAAATATCTTATGAGCACATCATTTATCATTACAGGCACAGACACAGACGTTGGCAAAACGGTGGCCAGCGCAATGCTGGTGCAAGCCTTAGGTTATAATTACTGGAAGCCGCTGCAATCAGGCATAGAAGAGGGCGGCGTTGATACGCGCCGCGTTCAAAAAATGACGGCCTTGCCTGATGAGCGCTTTATGCCGGAAAAGCATGTGTTCACTGAAGCCTTATCACCGCACCGCGCCGCTGAGCTTGATGAAGTGAAGCTTAATATTGACGATCTAAAAATACCTTTTTCCGAAAGGCCGCTGATTATAGAGGGTGCGGGCGGGCTCATGGTGCCGCTCACACGTGAAAACTTGCAGATCAACCAGTTTAAAAAATGGGGGCTGCCCGTTATTTTGGTGGCGCGCACGGGACTTGGCACCATTAATCATACGCTTTTATCGCTTGAGGCGCTTTGGGCGCGGGACATAAATGTGCTTGGCGCTATTTTTGTAGGCCCTGCTAATGATGATAATGTTCAAACGATTGCTGAATTTTCCAAGGTGAAAATATTGGGGCATATGCCTGTTATGGATGAACTCAACGCTACCGCATTAGCCAATTGCTTCGCTCGCAATTTCCGCAAAGGGGATTTTGTTAGTGACTAAACCATCCCCTATCTGGCATCCCTTTACCCAGCACGCACTTTTCCCGCACTCTCTTGAAGTTACAAAAGCCGAAGGGCTTTATTTGCACCTCAAAGACGGGCGCAAGATTATGGACGGTGTATCGAGTTGGTGGATCAATACGCATGGCCATTGCCACCCAAAGATTGTTTCTGCAGTTAAAGAGGCAGCCGAGAAGGTTGATCAGGTCATTTTTGCGGGTTTTACGCATGAACCAGCAGAAAAACTGGCGCATAAGCTCGTCGACATTACCGGAAAAGGTCTGGATCATGTCTTTTTCTCTGATTCAGGCTCTACAGCCGTTGAAGTGGCACTTAAAATGGCCATTGGCTATTGGCACAATACGGGCCGGCAGCGCAAAACCATTGTCGCGCTGGAGCATGGCTATCACGGTGATACATTTGGCACAATGTCGGCGGGGGCGCGCAGTATTTATAACGCCGCTTATGATCCGTTTTTGTTTGATACCGTGCATCTGCCCTTTCCGGATAAAAGCGGCGAAAATACAGTAAAAGCCTTTGAGAATTTACTGGCCTCACGCTCTAATGACATTGCCGCGTTTATCTGCGAGCCGCTTGTACTAGGCGCTGGCGGGATGAAGATCTATGGGGCGGATATTTTGAAAAAGCTCCATAGCCTTTGTCATGATTACGGCGTCTTTTTTATTGCCGATGAAGTCATGACGGGCTGGGGGCGTACGGGCACGCGCTTTGCCTATGAGCAAGCCGACATTGTCCCTGATATTTTGTGTCTTTCCAAGGGCTTGACGGGGGGGTATTTACCCCTCGCTGTAACGCTGTGCACGGGCGATATTTACCGCGCCTTTTATTCCAAGGACCGCGCAAAGACATTCTTCCATTCCTCATCCTATACGGGCAATGCGATAGCCTGCGCCGCTGCTCTGGCCAGTTTGCAAATTTGGGATGATGAGCCTGTGCTTGAGCGCATTAAAAATCTTGCTGTTTGGCATGGCGAGATGCTGGTGCCGCTGGCTGCGCGTCATGATGTGGAAAATATACGCCAATGCGGCACAATAGCGGCGTTTGATGTAAAGGTCTCTGATGCTTCAGGTTATTTGGCCAATATTGGCCCCGTTTTGCAATCTTATTATCTGGAGAGCGGAGTTCTCTTGCGTCCGCTAGGCAATACAGTTTATATAATGCCACCCTATTGCATAACGAAAGACGAGTTGGAGTCAATTTATGAGACAATCACCCGATCCCTTGATTATATCCGGCATGGCGCAGGCCAATCAGCCCTATGAAGCGGCTGTGCGCCATCATATAAGCGCACTTATCAAGGACAATGAAAAACACGCGAAATTCCTCAATATGCTCTCGATGCTAGAGCATATGGGCAGCCGCAAAATCATGGTGTCCCAGATGCATAAGGGCGACACTATGACAGAAGATATGCTCAAGCATCTGGCCGAAGAAGCACGCCATGCCTATTTCTTTAAGCGTCAGGCCGAGCGCGCCGCTGGCCGTCCCCTTGATGGCTGGGTTGAAGACAACACAACGGCCCGTGTGCCTGCGCTGATGTATTTTGGCCGTATGGACGCTGGTATAACAAAGCGCTTGGTCGCAGAAAACGCGAAAAGCGATATGTTTACGCATGACCCTTATTACTGGGTTTCGCTGATTATCGAGCTGCGCGCTTGCTGGCTCTATGCGATTTATCAAGAAGCACTTGAGGGTTCAACTTATCAGCTTTCATTAAAATCACTCATTGCAGAAGAAGATGGCCATTTGGCCGAAATGTTCGAGGCTTGCGGCAGTAATTTGAAATTATTGCGTGAGCTTAGCGCCTATGAGACGTCACTTTTCGTCAATCTCTGGGCAAATATTGATAAATCTGTGAGAATCCGCGCTGCTGCGTGATTTTGGTCTTTTCTTGCGCTGATAGGCTTGCTACTCTCTGATTCCCAAGGAAACATTGATAAGTAAGCAGGATTTTCGTCATGAAACTCACTATTGACCGCGCCGCCCTTCTAAGAGCTCTGAACCATGTTCAAAGCGTTGTTGAGCGCCGCAATACAATTCCCATCCTTTCTAACGTTTTGATGCGCGCCGAGGACGGCGTCCTCTCTATGACCGCTACGGACATGGATTTGGAGATCAACGAATCGGTCGCCGCTAACGTATCCAAGCCGGGCGCGATTACGGCTCCGGCGCATACATTGCACGATATTGTTCGTAAATTCCCTGATAGCTCAGAAGTCGAAATTGATCTGAACAGCGAAGCGACGCAAATTACTGTGCGTGCTGGCCGTTCACAATTTAAACTCAGCTGCTTGCCTGTATCAGACTTTCCCGCCATTGGCGCTGGAGATTTGCCGCAGAGCTTCGCCGTTCCGGCGGCGTCCTTGCGCGCGTTGATTGACCGCACACGTTTTGCGATGAGCACGGAAGAAACAAGATACTACCTCAACGGCATTTATCTGCACGAAGCCGAGCAGGAAGGCGTTAAGGTTCTTCGCGCTGTGGCGACCGATGGTCACCGTCTTGCACGCTTTGAAATGCCATTGCCGGAAAGCGCGGCGTCTATGCCGGGCATTATTATCCCGCGTAAGGCAATTGCCGAGCTGCGTAAGCTTTCCGATGATGCCGCCGATACAATTAAAATCAGCCTTTCCGAGACAAAAATACGTTTCGAATTTGATCACATCGTTTTGACATCCAAGCTTATTGATGGAAAATTCCCTGATTATGAGCGCGTTATTCCTAAGGGCAATGACAAGATTGTTGAATGTGACCCGAAAGCCTTAACAAGCGCAGTTGACCGCGTTTCCACGATTTCCGATGGTAAATCTCGCGCCGTTAAAATCGCGCTTCAAGGTAAGCAAATGACGATTTCTGCCTCTTCGGCTGAATCCGGCTCTGCTACGGAGCAGATGGAAGTCAACGGCGATACAGACATCGAGATCGGCTTTAACGCTAAATATCTTTTGGATATTACTTCACAAATCGAAGGCGAAGGCTGCCGCTTAACTTTGGCTGACGCTGCGAGCCCAACGATTATTCAGGATAATAGCGACCCGTCATCACTCTATGTTTTGATGCCGCTTCGCGTTTAATTTATTTACATATTTATGTGAGCGTTATATATTGCCCTTCTTGAATTGGAAGGGCAATTTCTTTACGAATGAAATTTTATCACTACACATCGCTGAAAAATTACCACAGCATACTCTTTCACCGCGAATTTCGCCCCGAGAGTGAAAAGGCATCGCTGAGCACGGGCGCGGCAATGATTCCGCCAATGTACCGCTTTGATAATAGCGACAATATAGCTTATAAAAACGCCGTCTTTGGTGTTTTGGAGCGCGAGCCTGAAAAATGGTGGCGCGAGGAATTTAACGCAGACGAAGCCGTCATGGAGACGCTGCTTTTTAAATTTGATACGGGCGGGCACCAATATCGCAACCAGATTGTTGCGCTCGAAATTGAAATGGATGAGAGCGCGCCAGTTTATGTTGCCGATTGGGGCGTGCATCTTGGCAATGAGGGGCAGGGCGCAATTCAAATAACAAAGGACAATCGCCGCGCCATAAAACAATCTTACGCCGATAG
>JBBKXC010000042.1:0-7182 GCA_037969275.1 Bdellovibrionales bacterium
GGTGATTCAGATCGTCCTAAATTGGTGTTCTTTTTCGATGAAGCGCATTTGCTCTTTAATGATGCGCCCAAAGCCTTGTTGGAAAAGGTGGAGCAGGTTGTGCGGTTGATACGCTCCAAAGGCGTTGGGATTTACTTTATCACGCAAAACCCCGATGATGTGCCCGAAACAATTCTCGGACAGCTTGGTAACCGTGTGCAGCACGCCTTGCGCGCTTTCACCCCGCAGCAGCAAAAGGCCATCAAGCAAGCCGCGCAAACATACCGCGCCAATCCTGAATTTGCAGTCGATGCCGTCATTCAAGATCTTGGTGTGGGCGAAGCGCTGGTTTCTACATTGGAGGGCAAAGGACAGCCCTCCATCGTGCAGCGCACGCTTATCCGCCCGCCATCTTCAAAGCTTGGCCCTGCGGGGGGTAGCGCCAAAGCGATGGTCATGTCGGCCAGTGCTTTTGCCAAGAAATATGACACTACGATTGACCGCGAATCCGCTTATGAAATTCTCACTAAAAAGGCCGAGGAAGCCGCCAAAAGCGCCGAAGCCGAAAAGGTCGAGGATAAAAAGAAAAAATCCTCCGGCGCCTCATCCCGCCGTCAAAGCGTTGGCGAGGCGGCTGTGAAATCGGTTGTGCGCTCAGTCAGCTCGTCCGTTGGGCGCATGATTGCCAGAGAAATTATGCGCGGTATTTTGGGCGCTATTAAAAAATAAGCGCCCTCACCATGAAACTTAAAGCAATAATCCTGCATCTACGTCGAACACATCGGCGAGAGCTTTCATCGTGCGCAAAGAGCCTTCCTTGGTGCCGCGCTCTATTTCTGTGAGGTAACTGCGGGAGAGACCGGATTGCGCGGCCAGTTCTTCTTGGGTAAGGCCGTGGAATTTGCGCAGGATTTTGATCGGGTGATCCTGGCGCGCCGCGAGTGCGTCCATTACGTGGTCAGGTAGGGCGCCTTGCCCAGTTTTAGTGTTCATGCTGCGGTAATCATGCAGCGGAACAAGAACGAAGGGTTGCCCCTGAATGTGCAATAAATCGTAATTCATATCTGAAAATCTCCGGATAAATTGGGAGGAAGGAGGGTCGTTACGATGATTCTAGCACGTTTAGAATCGCGTAGAAAGAGTCACCGACCCAAAAACGCTATCGCCATCTTGGCCTTTGAATTCATCAGTGCGGCTATTGAGTGAATAGGCGAGGCGGTAATCAGCTAGCGTTAGAGCAAATCCTGCGGTCAAATCGGCAACAAAATAGTTTTTATCTGTGCTTGGGCTGTCTGAGAAGGTATTGCCGTCCAGAAAGATATTGCGCGCAACAGCGCGGCCATCCGCTCCGGCAAAAATATACCAGCTCCAGCCTTGATCCGGCGTTTCGAAATATCCGCTGCCTGGCAGTGACGGGCGTACGCGCGGCGGGTTATCTTGCAAATAGCCTTGATACGGGCCAAAGGAAAACATAAGGCCGGTTCCGGCATAGGTGTAGATATTACCGATAGAGGCATTGAGGTTAGGTTCGGCGGCAAAACGGTAATCACCGGCATCAATATGAAAAGCGCGCGGCCAGCGGCGCTCCCATGAAAGAATAATGCCCGGTTCGAAGTCGAGCTGGTTCTCCCAGCCCTTTGGCGTTGGAGAGCCTGATACATGACTGTGCACAAATTTTTGCGTTTGCTCGCCAAGGGCTTCAGGGCCAACAAGGCCAATGGTTACTTCAATTTGATCGAGATGATCATTCTGGACATTGGATAATCCAATTGAGCCATATAAGAAGCCAGCCCATGGTCTATCTTCGCTTTGATTTGCGGATTGCGTAATGTCTTGCGGCGTAAAGATATTATGACCCAGCGTAAAAAACGTACTAGTCGTTTCATTGACATCGAACATCGGGATATAGGGATCAAGCGCTTCGAAGGTCTCGGGCGCGTCTGTCCCGATATTGAAATAGGTCAGGCGCACGCCGCTAGTGTAAAACTGGTCAGTGCCGCCGCCAAGATTATCGTTCTCGACAGAAATGCTGAGGTAATTTTTCTCGGTATTACGCTGAATATGCTTTTTGGCGATGCCTTCGTTCGAGATGTCTTGCGCCGTTGCTTGAGGCGCCGAAAATAAAAAAAGCCCCGCGCAGAGCGTCAGGGCTTTTAATGCATTTATCCCGCACGGCTTATTCAGCAGCGTTAAGAGGTTTGGGCGTGGAGAGTTTGTCGCGTACATAAGCGCCAAATAACCACAAACATGGGACAGCAAGCAAGCCAAAAGAAATTACTCCAGAAACAACAGGGTGTTCTATAACTTCCGAGGCGACATGAAAGTTCATATTGGCGTTTTCGCCGATTAAAGGAATAAGGCTCATTTCGCTGAGCTCATGCAAACCGTAGATGAAAAGCTCGAGAGAAAACAGAATGAGGAAAACGCCTGTAACCTGTAAAAAGAGCCTGAGATTGATCTTGGCGCTTTGTGATGTCCAGAGATAGGCAATGAAAGCAACAAGCCCAGCGCCAGCGGCGGCCCCAATGAGCATGGAGGCCGCATCTTCTTGCGCGCTCATTGCGCCGAGCATGAGGGCAGTCTCCATGCCTTCACGGGCGACCATGAGGATAGTGAAGATAAAAACGCCTATCTCGGCCAATGCCTGATCATCGCCGGAAGATTTTTCTAGGCGGGCATGAATATCGCCGCGAATGTTCTTGGCTGTGCGCATGACGTAGATTGTGAAGGTTGCCACGAGAGCGCCCGCAATCATAGCGAGCGAGCCTTCCCATACCGGCTCTTGTGCGAGGCCCGCAACGTGCCAGCCTGTCGTGGCGCTGATGAGCAGGGCGACAATTACGCCCGAAAAAATGGGTTTACGCAAATTATGGCGGCCAGTTTTGGTGACATAGGCCAGCATGATGGCAACGACTAAGAAGGCTTCTAATCCTTCGCGGAAAACGACGACGGCGGTCTCTAACATTATTAAGGCTCCTTGTTGCTTAATTAGTATCGCTAATGAGAATGATTTGCAAATGAAGGTTACGCCCTTTTACCAAGAAAAATTATGTGCTACCCATAAATGCATGAGCACAAAAATCAAAAATTACTACGAACACCCCCCTAAAGACGGCGCGCCGAAAAAGCTGGTTATCCTGCTGCACGGGCTTGGCTCGAATGGGAAGGATCTTATTTCTTTAGCGCCATTTTGGGCGGCGACTGTCCCTGATGCGCTGTTTATTTCGCCAGACGCACCTTTTGCCTGCGATATGGTACCGGAAGGCTATCCAAACGCGTTTCAGTGGTTTTCGCTGCAAACGCGTGAGCCGAAAGGCATGTTAGAGGGCGTAAGAATGGCCGCGCCGATAGTGCATGATTTTATCACTGAGCAATTGGAGAAGCATAAGATCGAACCTAAGAACTGTGTTTTGGTCGGCTTTTCCCAAGGTACGATGCTGAGCCTTACCGTTGGTCCTAGCTATAAAGATGCGCTGGGCGGTATTTTAGGATATTCTGGCGCGATTATTTGGGATGAGAAGCGTGATATCGAGGCGCTCCACAAAATTCCCGTCCACCTCATTCACGGCGAAGCCGATGATGTTGTCCCCGTCACCGCGTGGCAAATTGCCAAAAAGCAGCTTGAGGCAAACGGCTTCTCTGTAACGGGCTACACCCAGCGCGGGCTACCGCATTCCATTGATAATGAAGGAATTGAGAGCGGTGCGCGCTTTTTAAATTCCGTATTAAATCAGTAGCTTAGGTCTTTTTTATATTATCTTTTGCTAAATTAACCTCACCTTAAATAAAATAATGCTAAAATTTTAGATAAGTTTGATTTAAATGCGCACAATGTGAGCGGAAGTTAGTAGGGGATATTTTGAGAATTAAGATGTTATTGATTGTTGCGCTCACAGCAGTATCGCTTTTGATTATAGCGGGCGGAATACGGCAGGCTTATGCTTATTCTATGGCCGTAGCTATAGGCGATCACATCTTAACGCAAGGCGCAGGTGATGCGCCGTTCCTAGAGCCCGCAGCGGGCAAGTAAAAAAGAATTCAATGAGGAATAAAGCGGGGCAACGCTTTGTTTGGTAAATGACGCTCATTAGGGGGCGTCATTTTTTATTGGTTTTATTATTGACCGCCCAGATTGTTTGGGCGTAAATCTATGCCATGAAAATTTTTATCCAGATAGCCGTGATTTTGGCGATCGTAACAGCGGGAATTTCTCCGGCCTGTGCTTTCGTGAGCGGTAAAACAAGCTGGATAGAGATTTGCGGCGCAGATGGCGGCGTTCATAAAATTGCGGTTTCCGCCGATTTAGACCCACTCGCTCAAGGCAGCGATGATGCTCGGCATGACACGGCGCAAGACCAATGCGGTTTTTGTCTCACGCATGCCAATGGCAAGACTATCAAGCCCGTCTCAATTACAATTTCAAAACCACTTGCCCCAAGTTACATCGCCGTTTCTGCCGGAACATATCTTCCGGTTACAATGCGCATTCAAAAAGCCCAGCCGCGCGCACCGCCATTTTTCTCCTGATCTGAACAAGACCCGTTTCATTTTTTGAAGGAGAATACCCATGGCAGAAAGCAGCGGCTTTTCGCTATCCGATACATTTAAAAAGGCCAATCATTACCGGCATATGCTGATGGATTTTACCATGATAACCATGGCCATTGGCACGGTTGTTGCCACTGGCGGCATGTTTGGTTTGTTTGACCCTATCGGCTTGTTTTTGAATATGCATATTCCATCGCCGAGCGATATTGGCTCTATCGGTAGCTTTGTTACCGATGCCTTTAGCAATGCGGCCAACGGCACCTTTATTACAGATGCAGCTCTGACTGCCCCTCATGCTGTGCATGGAGTGGGGGCGGCTTCTCATGCCGTAACGGCTGGAGCTGTGCATACGGCACATGCAACGGGCGCTGTGGCGGCATCGTCTACTGCGGCGGCGCATGGCGGGCTTCACGGGGCGCATAGCCTTTTTGCCAATCAATGGGACTGGTTCGGCTCTTTGGCAGGAAATGTTCAGGATCAATTCATCACGGACGCGGCGAGTTTTGGCATGCCGCTGGAACAATATATCGAAGACTGGTGTCCACCGCATCTGCTGGCCCCGTAACCCCATAACCCCATAACTTTATAAAGAGAGACATAACAATGAAAATCAACAATACAAGACGACAATTTTTAGGAACTTCATTGGCTGCTTTAGTCTTTCCTGTAGCAGCCGCCGCGCATAATGGGCATGACCACAGCAATCACACCCAGCCCAAGCCGCCTACTGGACTTTCAAATGCTTTGGTAATCGATTCCGATTTTGATTATCTCAAGAAAGGCGATGGCAGCAATTTTGATCACCGCTCTATTTTGGGCAAGCCAACGATCCTATTCTTCGGCTTTGCATCTTGCAGCGATATCTGCCCGACGGCGCTCAGTAATATTGCGATTGCGCTTGAAGATCAGGGACTGGTCGGCAAGGTTAATGTCATGGTCGTCACGACACAGCCGGAGCATGAATCGGCGGATATGATGGATGTCTATGTGCGTAATTTTAGCGAGGATTTCATTGGCCTTGCGCCAATCGCCGTGGATAGAGAGATCTTCACCAAATCCGAGCGCGAATTGCGTCAGATTTCGGCGCAGATGGAAGAACTCTATACGCGCTTTAAAACGGTGCGAGGGCAATCTCATAGCCCTTTTGCTTATGTCATGGACGAGCAGGGACGCTTTATGCATCTGATTCAAACGCAAGATGCGGATATTAGGCTGAATATTGATAAGGATGCCCACCACGTAGAGCCTCAGCAGCACATGCACCCTTAATAGTGCCTGTTTATAATCTTATGCACAGCCTGTGGAAAACTGCGCAAAGTTAGCAGTTTTGTGCGCATTCATGCTATAATGAAGGTGTGAATCGCGAGGCTTTAGCGAAAATTTGGTAAGGACGAGTTCACTACAAAAAATGTTTTCGCGTCTAAAGGTCTCCACTCGTTTAAAATCGCTGCAATGGCGATAAAGGAAAGGAGTATTGCCGATGGACGTTGCTACATTCGAGAGTATACAAAATACTCTGGCAGGCCGAAGTATTAGGCCGCTGGAGCGTTGCCCGGCTTTGATATTAAATGCCGATTACCGCCCTTTAAGTTATTTTCCTTTATCGTTATGGCCTTGGCAAGAAGCAGTTAAGGCCATTTTTCGTGGCAGCGTCAATGTCGTCTCCGAATATGAGCGCACTGTGTCCTCGCCGTCTCATGAAATGAGGCTTCCTAGCGTTCTGGCTTTGAAAGAATATATACCAATCACGCGCAGCCCAGCTTTTACGCGCTTTAACGTCTTTTTGCGCGATAAATGGACATGTCAATATTGCATTAGTGTTTACAAAACCCATGAGCTGACTTTTGATCACGTTATTCCAAGATCACGCGGCGGGCGCACGAGCTGGGATAATATCGTAGCGGCGTGCCAATGCTGTAACACAAAAAAAGCAAATATGATGCCCCACGAGGCCAAGATGTACCCCTTCCGCGAGCCGCGCGTGCCCTCTATTTATGAGTTGCAAGATCATGGCCGCAGCTTTCCGCCGAACTTCCTGCATGAGAGCTGGAATGACTTTCTCTACTGGGATACCGAGCTTGAGGATATTTAGGCGGCTTGCTGTGTTTTTCTAAGGCTGAGGGCAGCCAACAAACAAATCACAAACATCCCTAAGCACAGGGCTATATTATAATTCGCCATCGAGAGATGAATGAACGGGTCTTGCCATGGAATGACATCGCAGGGTGCGCTGGGCGCGGACATGATGTTATCAATCCAGCTTTGATCGCCAGCGGCAAAGGAAGCCGGCACAGCGCAGCCCTCAACAGCAGAGGCCCACCATTTTTGTTCAACGCCTGTGTGATAGAAGGCAACGCCGCTATTGATGAGGAACGCTACGCCTGAGAACGTAGCCATTAAGGCTGCCAAGGGTCTTTTCTTGCGCATGGCTAGGCCGAGCAAGGCAAAGATCGCCGCCGCAACAAATCCCCAACGCTGATAGATGCAAAGTTCGCAAGGCTCAAGCCCCAGTAGCACCTCTGAAGTCAGTGCCGTTGCTAATGCAATAACACAAATAAGGAGTATGCCGCCAAAAACTGCGAATGGACATTTCAAACAACGACAAGCGCCGCATAGTAATTTTTTCATTTTATAACACCGATTTAATTGCGCTTT
>JBBKXC010000043.1:0-8115 GCA_037969275.1 Bdellovibrionales bacterium
CGCCCTTCATAAGGATATCACTTTTATGGTGATTGATGGGATGCATGGCTTTGGCAATTTAAAGACCCTGCCCGCCGGCCCTTTGCGCGAGCCTTTGCACGAAGCCTTCGAGAAAACCGATGCCTTTATCCTGATCGGCAAGGATAATCGCGGTACGGTTACGATGCTCCCGAGTAATAAACCGCTCTTTAATGCCCATGTACGCCCTATTGCGTCCAATCTGCCGGAGAATAAGAACATCATAGCCTTTGCAGGGCTCGGCCAGCCTCAAAAATTCTATCATTTTTTGAAAGAGCTTGGTTATAACGTGCTTAGCTGGCATCCTTTTCCCGATCATCATGCCTATAGTGAAAGCACATTAGAGAGCCTTGTGCGTGAGGCCGAAGGCAAAAACGCCGCGCTCGTAACCACAGAAAAAGACTATATGCGCCTACTACAAAGCCCTTACCGCGACAATATTGCGCATATCAAAATTGAAATTGCCTTTAATGACACCCCCGCCTTGAGCGCCTTTCTAAAAGAGTGCCTCGCATGAAATCTCTACGCTACAGATTAGAGGGGGTACTCAGCGCCCTGCTCATGGCTATATTTCGCCTCATGCCACTTGATATGGCCTCGGGTACAGGCGGCTTTTTGGGGCGCAGCATTGGCCCGCGCCTTGCCGCCTCGCGTAAAGCACTGCGCAATCTAGAAGGCGCAATGCCAGACCTTACGGCCGCGGAGCGCGCAGTTATCATCAAAGATATGTGGGATAATCTCGGGCGCGTTGTCGCCGAATACCCTCATTTGGAGACCATTGCCAAAAAGCGCACAACGGTTGAAAACGCGCACATTTTCCAATCGCTAAAGCAATCCGGCCAAACCGCTGTATTTTTTGGGGCGCATCTAGGAAACTGGGAAATATGGGCGGCTACGGCGCTTATAAAATACGATACACAAGTCGACATTACCTTCCGCGCACCGAATAATCCCATAGTCGATAGACTGATTAACCACTACCGCTGCTTGAATGGGCGCATTAGCGCGCACCCGAAATCTCCCGAAGGCGGGCGCAAGATCATGGGCGCCTTAAAAAGCGGGCGTAATATCGCTATTCTCATTGACCAGAAATACAATGAAGGTCAGCCCATCGAGTTTTTCAATAAGCCTGCCATGACCAATCCAATCGCCGCCCAGCTTGCGCAAAAATACAAATGCGCCCTCATTCCCGGGCAGTGTATACGCACAAAAGGCGCTAATTTTATTCTTAAACTACATGACGCCATCCCTACCCATGATGCCAATGATACGCCCATCCCCCTTGAAATTCTGATGAAAGACTCTAACCTCTTATTAGAAGAGTGGATTAAAGAGCGGCCGGGCCAATGGCTTTGGCTGCATAAGCGCTGGGACTCGGCGCAGCTAAAGGAAAAAAATGACCAAGCATAGCTATGATTATGATTATTTTGTTATAGGCGCAGGCTCTGGCGGCGTGCGCTCATCGCGCATTGCGGCTTCACTCGGCGCTAAAGTCGGCATTGCCGAATACAAAGTCGTCGGCGGGACTTGCGTCAATGTCGGCTGTGTGCCTAAGAAAATCATGGCCTATGCGGGGGATTACCTCCATCATTTCAAAGATGCGCGCGGCTATGGCTGGGACGTCAAAGCCTCCGATAAACCAAATTGGAAAAAGTTTATCCAGCGCAAAGATAACGAGATAACACGGCTAAACGGCATTTATGACGGTATTTTAGAAAAAGCAGGCGTTAAATATTTCGGGTCCCATGCGGGCTTTATTGATGCCCACACGCTGAAAGTCGGTGAGGAAACCATCACCGCCGATAAAATACTTATCGCCACAGGCGGCACGCCCCGCCGCGATAAATTTGAAGGTGCCGAGCACACCATCACTTCAGACGAAATTTTTTATCTCGAAGAGCAGCCCGAGCACATCATGATTATTGGCGGCGGCTATGTCGCCGTAGAGTTTGCCAATATCTTTAGCGGCCTAGGCTCGAAAGTAACGCTTTGTTATCGCGGCGAGATGTTTCTACGCGGCTTCGATAAGGATTTACGCAATGCCCTTAAAGAAGAGATGGAAAAACAAGGTATCAACCTCATCTTCCATTGCGACCTCTCCAGCGTAGAAAAAAAAGGTAATGCCCTCATAGCGAAAATGTCTTCCGGCGCAGAAATTAAATGCGATTGCATCCTGAGCGCCATTGGCCGCCTGCCTAATACACAAGGGTTAAATTTGGAGGAAGTCGGCGTAAGAACCGAGGAAAACGGCCAGATTACAATTAATGATGACTATCAAACCAGCGTGCCAAATATATATGCGCTTGGCGATGTTGCGAATAAATGGGCGCTCACACCCGTTGCGACCTCTGAGGGGCAAACGCTCGCGCGGCGCTTATTCGGCGGTCACAAGGATTCGCAAGTCTGTTACGAGAATATAGCGACCGCGATTTTCTCCCGTCCGCCTATAGCCACAGTGGGTTTTAGCGAAAAACAAGCGAAGGAAAAAGGGTGTGATATCGAAGTATTCACAACCAGTTTCCGCTCGATGAAATACATTCTGGCCGAGCGCGACGAGAAAATTTTCATGAAGATAATTGTTGATAAGAAAACCAATAAGGTTATTGGCTGTCACATGATCGGCCTTGATGCGCCCGAGATCATGCAGGGCTTTGCCGTGGCCATGAACGCCGGTGCGACTAAGGCGGATTTCGACCGCACAATCGGTATACACCCGACCAGTGCCGAAGAATTCGTGACAATGAAATAGGATTTAGTTTATCGCGCTCGAGCCTTTGGCAATATTGCGCGGATGCACGTCCAGCAAGAAATTCGAATCCTCAAGCTCTGGATAAGGCGCATTGCCTTTGGCCATATCATCTTCGGCCAGCGCATAAATACGCGCCATATTGGCGGCAAAGAGCTGCTGCCCTACTTCGGAAAGCATCTGACGATTGCAAATATCATTAAGGAAATTGATCACATGCTCAGGCCGCGCTTCGCCATCCGCAATTTCGCGCATCAATAATCCCGTTTCATATTTGGTAATATCGTAATGTAGCCCCGCTGAGGTCGCGATATCGGCCTCATGCATCATAAGCGTCATGGCCGCCGCTGCGGGGCAATCCTCAAGCTCGGCAAGATCACTATCCAGATTAAGGCTGTCCATTTTGTGACGGCCACCAAGAAAATGATGGCGGTAAGCCGCTTTAGCCTGACTAACCGCATTACCGTTATCCTTAAACGGTGTAACATCGGTGCAGAGCAGCATTACATGCACCATAGACAAATCTTTTGCCTCAGCGCCAAGCGCGCTAAATATCGGAGAAACCAGATCATAGGAGTTTTGCTCCAACCTATGTGGGATATAAACGCCTTTAACCGTATTGCCCTTCCCATCATGGCCAAAATCATGGATGCAGGCCGTGGCAAGCAAGATCGCGATTTTGCGCCCATCAAAGGCGCGTGAAGTGCCGCTATAAATGTTATTATAAACGGCAATCATCCGCATAATCTGGAAGGTCACTTTGCGGAAATGCATATTGCTATGATAGGCCTGATGATGCTCAGTCTCGCCGAGTACGGCCGCTGCCAGAACGAGCCTACGGTAATGCGCATCACTCACTTTGAAATGATCCAGAGCAAAAGTCACAAGCGCCACTAATGACGGGCACTGCCCGCTCACTGTAAAATCACGAAACAGCTCAATCGTTTTACGGGTCTGGTTGTCCAGCTCATCCGAAAAAGAGAAAATGAAAGATGCATTTTTATCGAGATAGGCTAGGTCACGCGCCAAATTACCGCGAATATCAGCGATATTTTGCATGACAGCGCCCTTCTCCATCAAAGGAGATGAAAAATCATGCGTTTCAAAGAAATCTGATAGGGCGCCCAGTGCGGTATCCCAGCTCATATGCAAGTCCTGATTATTGACCTTAATCTCTATTTTATTATGTTTTAAGGGGGCTTTACAAGCTTTTAGAGCGCCTTACATATTAGAAGGCGGCTATATAGCCCTGCCCTGAAAGGTTTTTGAAACAAAATATTTTTTGATTGTTGAGACTTTTTCAGTCATAAAAGGTCTTTAGAATTAGGAGAATACGAGCATGACACAGTGGACGCCCTCATCTTGGCGCGCAAAACCGGCAAAACAGCTTCCCTTTTACAAGGACGAAATTGCCCTGAAAGCCGCAGAAAACGAGCTTAAAAGCCTTCCCCCACTCGTCTTTGCGGGGGAGGCACGCAGCCTTATGAACAAGCTGGGCGATGTTGCCAATGGTAATGCATTTTTGCTGCAAGGTGGTGATTGCGCCGAAAGCTTTGCTGAATTTCACGCCAATAAAATCCGCGACACCTTTCAGGTTATCCTGCAAATGGCTGTTGTGCTGACCTATGCGGGCTCACTTCCTGTTGTAAAACTGGGCCGCATTGCCGGACAATTTGCCAAGCCGCGCTCCAGTGACATGGAAACGCAGAACGGCGTTACGCTGCCAACCTACCGTGGTGATAACGTGAATAAGCTTGAATTCACCGCTGAAGGCCGCGAACCTGATCCCGAACGCATGGTGAAGGGCTATTATATGTCCGCCTCAACGCTCAACCTGCTCCGCGCTTTTGCCAAGGGCGGCTTTGCCGATTTGAACCGTGTGCATGGCTGGAACCTTGACTTCGTGGCCGACTCCCCGCTGGGTGAACGCTATGAAGATCTGGCTGGCCGTATTGGCCAGGCCTTGAAATTTATGGCCGCTTGCGGCGTGTCTGGTGATAAGGTTGCCGCTCTGCGCGAAACTGATTTCTACACCTCTCACGAAGCGCTTCTACTGCCCTACGAAGAAGCTCTGACCCGTGTCGATAGTTTGACTGGTGATTATTACGATACGTCTGCGCATTTGCTGTGGGTTGGCGCGCGCACGACGCAAGAAGATCACGCACAGATCGAATTTCTACGCGGCATTAAAAACCCTCTTGGTCTTAAATGCTCCCCCGATCTTTCGGCGGATGAGCTTTTACGCCTGATTGATGTGCTCAATCCCGATAACATTCCGGGCCGCTTGACCTTGATCGCCCGCATGGGTCATGAACAAGTGCAAGAAAAACTAGCGCCGCTTGTGCGCAAAGTTAAGCAAGAAGGCCGCAGTGTTGTCTGGTCATGCGATCCAATGCACGGCAATACAATTAAAGCCAATTCTGGTTATAAAACCCGTCGCTTTGACCATATTTTGGCCGAGGTTAAGGGCTTTTTTGCCGTGCACAATGCCGAAGGTACACATCCCGGCGGTGTTCACTTTGAAATGACAGGCTCGAACGTCACCGAATGTGTCGGTGGCGCGCATGACATCAAGGATGAAGACCTCTCAAACCGCTATCATACGCATTGCGATCCACGCCTAAACGCCAACCAAGCGCTAGAATTGGCCTTCTTGATTGCTGATGAGCTTACTGGCTTGCAAGGCAATGCCAAGATTGGCAAAGCGGCGCTGGCGGCTTCTTTCTAAGCATGATTTTCAGCCTATCCATTGCATTAGCGCAGATTAACCCGCACCTAGGCGATCTGGGCGGCAATACCGCGCTTATTGTGAATGCTTGCGCCCAGCATAAAAAAGCCGACCTCATCGTCTTCCCCGAGCTCTCGATTTGCGGCTACCCGCCCGAAGACCTCGTGATGAAACCAAGCTTTGTCGAAAGCTGCCGCGAAGCCGTTATGACGGTTGCCGAGAAAACAAAAAATCTCGATTGCGGCATAATTCTTGGCGCGCCATGGCGCGAATTCGATACCGATAAGCTTCCCTATAACGCCGCCATTTTGCTCCATAAGGGGCGTATAGAGGCCATCCGCTACAAACACGAGCTCCCCAACTACGATGTCTTTGACGAGCGCCGCATTTTTTCTGCTGGCCCCATGCCAGAGCCCGTGCCCTTCAAAGACCATATGCTTGGCATTATGATATGCGAAGATATGTGGAAAAATCGCGCGGCACGTCACCTCAAAAACGCAGGCGCCGATGTCCTGATTATTCCGAATGGCAGCCCATATACAATCGGCAAACACGCGCAGCGCCTAAATCTAGCACGCGAGCGCGTATCAGAGAGCGGCCTGCCTCTCTATTACATCAACCAAGTTGGCGGACAGGACGAGCTTGTCTTTGATGGCGGCTCATTTGTTATGGATGCGGGCGGCAACCTCCAGGCCCAGCTTCCCTTCTTCCGAGAAGAAATTTCCGCGCAGAAAAACGAGAGCCGCAGCGGCTACACCGATCTAAGCCATAGCTATGAAGCGCTCAAGCTCGGCCTTGGCGATTATGTGCGCAAAAACGGCTTTTCTTCTGTGCTGCTCGGTCTTTCCGGCGGCGTTGATAGCGCGCTTGTCGCCGCCATTGCTTCAGATGCCTTAGGCGCTAAAAACGTACAAGCCTTTATGCTGCCCTCACCCTTCACATCACAAGAAAGCCTTGATGACGCGGCGGCGCTGGCTAAAGCGCTCAAGATAAAGCTAGAGACAATCAGCATTGAAGAGCCTCTCAAGGCGTTCGAGCAGACCCTGCCTTATCTCAAAGGCCTCCCGCATGAAAATATCCAATCGCGCATTCGCGGTACGCTCCTCATGGCGCTCTCCAACTCCACAGGGAAAATGCTGCTCTCGACAGGCAATAAATCAGAAATGGCCGTGGGCTACGCCACTATTTACGGCGATATGAACGGCGGGTTTAACCCGATCAAAGATGTATATAAAACGCATGTCTATGAACTTTGCCGCTGGCGCAATGCGCAAAGCCCCGTCATTCCTGAAAACATCCTTCTCAAAGCCCCTACAGCAGAGCTGCGCGATAACCAGAAAGATCAAGACAGCCTGCCGCCCTACGATATTCTGGACGGCATTCTGCAAGGTTTAATCGAGCATGAAATGTCAGTAGACCAAATTTGCCAAGACTCGCGCTTTGAGCGCGAGACTGTGCTTAAGGTGTGGAAGCTACTAGACCAAAGCGAATACAAACGCGCCCAATCCCCACCCGGCACAAAGATCACCGAAAAAGCCTTCGGCCGCGACCGCAGATATCCTATGACGAATGGTTTTGTGAAGAGTGTTGGTTAAATTATCTAGCGTTCAACCAGAACATGGTAATAAATATTTGTCCCATCACCGTTTTGAAAACATCCCCATGGCTGCTTATTTAAAGCGCCTGATTTTTCATCACCCAAGACATATTCTTTTTGGGGCTTTGGGGCTTGCGGGGTCATTACACGTGTGTAAAGCTGTGATATATCCTCATTAATTTTGATATCCAAGGGCAAGTCCAATTCTTGGTTTATTTTTTGACAAAGCGTGGTTTTTATATGGGGTAGAAACGCAATAATTTCATTACCTTCAATTATGCCTCTACTATCTTGTCCAAGTCCTGCAACTTCAAATTCAATATTAAAGTACCACTTTCCGATTTGGCCTCATTTATTACTTCTGTGGGCGCATCTATATATGTGGCAACATTATTCGCATTCCCCCAAAAGATCGCATTGTGATTTATGGCTTTCTCATCAACTTGATCTGCTACGGAAAAATCAAGTTCTAAAGGCTCGATTTTTTCAGAAATAATTTTTCTTATTATTACAGTGCGAATGCTCGCAGGATATTGTGTGATTGAAGCGGATCTGATCAAAGGCTCCTCGGGAATGCCACAACTTATACCTCCTTCTGAAGCTGAGAATAACCTTGAAATAGCATGCTCGAAGTAAATTGCTTGAAAAGCATACACAGACACAAATCCAATAATGCTAATTACTAAAGTATAATTAAGTATAGTTTTTCTATTCATATCTGACTTTATCACATAAAAAATTAAAACTAATAAAACAACACAGCCATCAATGCGCGTATCAGCGAAGTAATCCCCCCTAAAAGAATAAAATGGATTGCCCAATACTGCCAAAACACCCTGAAAGAAAAAATCATTGAGAACACAGCGCTTTTTGTGGTTATATACGGCTTCGAAAGGTAATAAAAATCATGTCTGTAAAAGTACGCTTTGCTCCCTCTCCCACTGGCTGGCTGCACGCTGGAAATGTCCGCGCCGCCATTATCACTTGGCTGTTTGCCCGCAAGAATGGCGGTCACTTTCTGTTTCG
>JBBKXC010000044.1:0-3536 GCA_037969275.1 Bdellovibrionales bacterium
AAAGCGTTTTTTCGAATATCTCTTTTTGTCTTGGGAAAACCAGTCATTGCCTACCTGTTCGCCTCATCAAGCTTCTCAAGATTGCTCTCGACTCTCTCATATTCCTTTTGCAACTTGCTCGACAGCAACACAGAAATCAGCATTTCTTTTCTAATGCGGCTTTCGAACATTTCCCGATCAACCATCAGCCCTATCGCGCGCATGGCCACGGAGGTTCTTTGCACGTTTTCCGGCTTGTCGTAGAGATTGGCGTAAAAACTCTGATCTTGATAAATACGCTTGGCCAGAACTTCGAGCTGCGCCAGATAACTCGGATTTTCGCCCATAAGATCCTGAATTTCGGCAAAATCATCTATCCCGAGATTGCGCATTATCGCCGCCATATATTGAAATGTGTTTGCTGGCGCAGTCGCCGCTGATCCCGAGGACTTCAAACCCACTATGGCATTGAAAGAGTTTTGCGCCACGCCGCGTTTCGCGGCCAACTTTCTCAGATTGAAAAACTGCTCTTGCGGCCCTTCTCTGGACATAAATGGATTGCTTGTGTCCGGGGCTTGGTGCCCATAAATATTACGCGCAAGGGCTATCACATCTTCTTCATTCGCGCTAGCCTCGCGTCCGTCGGTAGTCGGGGGCGCAGCGGCAGGGTCATCCAGAAAATTGATGTCTATTGTACGAGGCGAATTGATAAATCTCTCATACTGCACATCGGCATTGGCACGCGTACTGTCTTTACTGGTCGCGCAGGCGGGCTGCAAACCGGAGATTGTCGGGTTATTTTGATCCCAATTATTATTAAACACTTGGCAATTTGCGGAAACAAAGCGTTCCCAACGCGCCCGCGGATCGCTCGCGCCGGCGCTCGCCATATTGGCCTTGCCTGTCAGGCGATCCATTTGAATAGCGCGCAAGGCCATTTTGTTATGTGTACCCACACTTTCGGAGGCCGACAAGCTCCGCATCGTCGATCCAAATACACAAAAATCCTGACTAGGCTGGTAATCTTTGATGGCGCGGACTTGCAGCTCCTGAAATGCGCGCTGCGTTTCCATTTGTATATTGGCATCCATAAGCGCCCCGACGGCTTGCATTTGATACATGCCCACCGCTGATAACTGCTCGGTCATCATCATTAGCGCCTTCAAAAGATTTTGTACAAAAAATATCTCGCGTAGCCAAAATCTATATCGCGCAAAATCGTTGTCTATGTGGTCTGTAATGAGAAGGCGGCCAAATGCGTGGTGCGCGAGTATGCCCGCACGCGCATCATCACAGTCCATGAGACCGCATCTTGTGCCAAAAAACCGACAACTATGGGCATAGGAAGACTTTGAAATCATGAGAGTCGAACAAAAAACAGAAATGCAAAGAAGCGCACACACAATGCGCAACCCACCCCAAGAACTGTTTTTTTCAGCTTTTTTGCCCGACATAACCAAATTTTACTACATTACCGTAATGTTAATACTAACATAATTACTTATTAAAGGCACTTTTCAATATTAAAAAGTTAGATAAAATAATTACACGCTTGTTAAGAATGATATATTAGCCCAATATAAGAAAGTATCTTATTGAATTATTAACCTGAATTATTGTTATGACAGAAAAAAAGATAAAAATAGCGACCGCTCAAGGCGCTGCAACGAATGCAGCACCGGCAACAGGACCTAAGGACAACCCCGACGACACCAGCGGTCTCGGCAATGTTGTTATTCGTAATGAATTTTACAGAGATGGTTACCGCAACCTTCTAAGGTTGGCGGTTTTACAGTCTCTTATTATTTTCGGCATGGTTGGCGCCTTGTTCTTTGTTGTGCAGGTGCATCAGCCGGAAAACAGATATTTCGCCACGACCGAAGACGGACGCCTTGTCCCCATGGTCGCGCTGAACGAGCCTAACCTTAGTACTCCGGCGCTCATGTCATGGGTTGCACAAGCCGCGACCGAGGTCATGACTTTTGGTTTCAACGATTACAGAAGACGTCTTCAAGAGGCATCTAGAAACTTTACGCGCCGCGGCTGGGAAAGCTTCACCTCAGCTTTGCAACGCTCACGCATTATTGAAATGGTCGAAACGAATCAGCAAGTTGTTACCGCCGCGCCGCAAGGTGCACCCATCCTCGAATCAGAGGGGCAAGTCGCTGGCCGCTATCAATGGGTTGTGCAGGTTCCGCTTGTTGTAACCTATCAATCCGGCTCACGCACTAAAAATGACAGTATGCTGATTACGGTTGTTGTTGTGCGCGTTCCGCGCCTTGAAACGCCCAATGGCGTTGGAATTGAACAGTGGATTGCTTCGCCGCGCTAGGCTTTTCACTTTTATATATGTGAGTTTTTTAAATTTTCCTGTTTTTGCTTGGTGACAGGCTCCAAAAGACAGTCTATCCTTTGTCTGATGATTTTTAATATAGAATTATAGCTATGAGTAATACTTTTCAAAAAAAGCTGAGTCGGTTCGGACTCGTCTCTTCCGTGATTTTGGGCGCGTGCCTACTTTCCATGCCTGCGGGCGCGCAAGGTGTGCCGGAGCTTCCGGATTTCGGAAATCAGGAAAATTCCAACCTACCCGATGCGCCGGGTAGTCCTGAAGCTGATGTCTTCGGCTTGGGTGGCAATGAGACCTTTGATTTTGAGAAGACGCCGCAGCAGCTAGAAGAAGAAATAAGAAACCAGGCTTTTGAAGCCGCTCTGCAAGGCTTGCTTCCTTTGCGCCCGGAGGAAATCAGAATTCTCCTTGAGCGCTACGACCGCACACAAGAATCGGTCGAGACCCCAATTTATCCGCCTCCAAAGCCGCTCAGCGTTGTTGAGACCTTGGCTATGGATCCCGGCTCAGCGCCAACAACCATAAAAACGGCGCTCGGTCACATCACAACGGTTAACTTCATAGATATCACCGGCAAGCCTTGGCCTGTTGAGGGCGTTTCATGGGCAGGTGATTTTGACGTCATGGAGACCGCCGTTGAAGAAGACAAGGGCGTAAACATATTGCGCATTACACCGCGGAATGATTTTGCACGCGGCAACATGTCGATCAAAATGGTCGGATTAGCCACGCCTATTATTATTGTGCTGGCTACCGACAAAGATGAAGTGCATTACCGTTTTGATGCCACTGTGCCGCAAAATGGCCCGCTGGCTGAAATCCCCCTTATTGATCACGGCATTACGCTCACCGCTGGCCGCGCGGATATTAGCGGCTTGCTGCAAGGCATAATTCCGACCTCTGCTGGAAAGCTGAATGTCACCGGAGTCGACGGGCGCACATCCGCTTATACATATAATGGCCTCACCTATTTAAGAACGCCGCTAACCCTGCTGTCTCCGGGTTGGAGTAGTTCGGTCGCTTCCGCGGACGGTATGCGCGTCTACGAAATTCCGAATACGCCTGTGGTCTTGCTTTCCGATAAGGGTAAAATGACGCGGGCGCAGATTTCCGATCGCGAGGAGCTTTTAGATGAGTAATGATCTGGATAATAACGAGGATTTTGACGATGGCGGATTCGATGAGTTCGATGACGGCGCCGAAGGTT
>JBBKXC010000045.1:0-9315 GCA_037969275.1 Bdellovibrionales bacterium
GTTGATCGCGCTTGTCCGTGGCGGATAAGATAGCCATCTTCGACCAATTCGCCAAGGCGCAGCTTTAAGGTCGAGCGCCGTCCTCGTGTCAGGCGCTCGATCTCTTTCATCTGCAAACGGTCAGTTTTCTCAAACAGCTTCATGACTTTCACGGACAAAGCCGGCAGGCCGGTGATTTTCTTGGCTGAGCGCTGCATCCGCATTGACAGCTCTTCTTTTTGCGCCTTCATACACTCCAGAAAAAACGAAATCCACGGCGTAAAATCCATGCGCCCTTCTTCGATATTATTTTGCACCGATATCAGCGCGTTGTAATAAGCGGCGCTGCGCTCGGATAATATCTGCTCCAATGAGATATAGGGCGCGTAATTATAGCCCTTTTTGAGCAGTAAAAGCGTCATTAAAAGGCGTACAAGCTTTTGGTTGCCATGTTCAAACGGCCCCACTTGCAGGAAAATAACACTAAAAAGTGCAATCACCAGCAAAGGGTGGAAACTCTCGTCTTTCAGTGATTTCTCAAGCCAGCTCAATAAATTAATGCTCAGCGCCTCAACCTCGTCTGGCGCGGCAGTATCCAATGATCCAATCAATTTATCGCCCTGCTGGACCACTATCGGCATGTGTTTTTCTTTGTAAAGCGAAGGCTCGCTAGCCTTAAGCACCAGCATATGCAATTTGCTCAGAATATCCTTATTCAGCGTTTTTTCACGCAAGGGCTCCATCAAATTTCTGAAATTTTGACCGAAATGGGCGACGTCGCCGAGCAAATTAAGCGCGGTAGTGTGGGTCTCTAAGGCATTCCACGCGCCCTTGAACTCGTCAATTGCGGCGATAGTGGAGAGCATTTCCGGTGTGATATTTATTTTTTGCGCTGATAACATTATGGCCAAGTATAGCCATTAAACTTATACCTGTGCAAGCACTTACATGCGCTCGGGTAATTCAATGCCCAATAATCCCAGTACAAGCTCAAGCTGCTTCACCGTAAGACTGCAAAGACCCAAACGACTAGCGCGCAGCGCCTCATCTTCTTCCGAGAGCATATGGCAGTTGGAATAGAAGCTACTGAAGGCCTGCGCCAGCTTGTACGCGTAATCACAAAGAACGTGCGGCGTACTATGGCGCAGCGCATTTTCGAAATGGTCGGGGAATTCTGCCAGCAAAAGCGCTAGTGTACGGTCTGTGTCTTGAATGATAAATGCATCCGATAGTGTGAACCCTAAACCCGTAGCCTTTTTCAACAGCGATTTAATACGTACAGCTTGATAGAGCAAATAAGGCCCCGTCTTACCCTCGAAGGACGTCATGCGCTCAAGATCAAATACGTAATCCACATGCGCTTGATTGGATAGCTCGGTATATTTCAGCGCTGCAATAGCCACTTTTTCAGCAATATCGGCGCGCTCGGCCGCATCAACATCAGCGGCAAGCGCGGCCTCATCGAGGCGATTAGTCGCTTTTTCAATTGCGCTTTCCAACATATCAGCAAATTTCATCGTGCCGCCCGAGCGCGTCTTGAACGGCTTACCGTCCGCGCCATTAATCGTGCCGTGCCCGATATGTTTCACAGCGACGCCTTCAAGATATCCCGCCTTCTCACAAGCACGAAATAACTGCTCGAAATGCAGCGATTGACGGATATCGGTCTCATAAATGATCTGCTTGATATCGGGGTATGTTTTTATACGATCATATATTGTACCCATATCTGTTGTGCCATAGGTCTGCGCGCCACGGGAATTGAGATACATAAGCGGCGGAATTTCCTGTTTATCGTCTTCACGCGCTACATGAATGATAATCGCGCCATTGCTTTCTTCTACAACGCCTTTGGCTTCAAGGTCTTTCGTAATTTCAGGAATAAGGTCATTAACACTAGACTCCCCTTTCCAAATATCAAACTCCACATTAAAGGGGGCTATATTCTTTTTAATATCGGCAATGGAAAGGCTCATGAAATGACGCCATAGCGCCACATAACCGGCGCGTCCAGCTTGCAGCTCTGCTGTGACCTGCTGCGCCCGCGCCAAACGATCAGGATCATCCTTACAGGCTTGAGAGGCTAAAGGATATATCGCCTCTAATTCGCTATACGCAAAAGGCGGCGTTTCGGGGTATGGCCCTGTAATGCTCTCATCAAAATACGGCCATTCGGGGTTACGCAGCTCAAACTCCGAAATAATCTGCCCCATCTGAAGGCCCCAATCGCCCATATGAATATCGCCAAGCGCGTTATAGCCATCAAAGCGCAGCATGTTTTTAAGACAGCTCCCGATCGCCAATGAGCGCAGATGCCCCACATGCATGGCCTTGGCCACGTTCATGCCGCCGTAATCCAGCACAATAGTCTCGCCCTTGCCGCCCGCCACAACGCCATGGCGCGCATCACCGGTAATCACTTTAATATGCGCCGCGATAAAATCATCGCTGATATCAATATTAATGAAGCCTGGGCCCGCAATTTCAAGTTTGGTTATATTGGCATTATCCGCCAGAGCATCCACTATACCTTGCGCTACTTCTCGTGGATTTTTCTTGGCCTGCTTAGCCGCTGCCATCGCTCCATTACACTGAAACTGGCACAAATCAGGGCGATCAGACACGCGCACCAGCCCTAAATCGGCTGGGAGTCCTAGCGATTCGAACGCGCCGCCGACAATATCTGAGAGTTGTTTTGCGAGTGATGCCATTATTATATCCTTATATGAGCCTTTTAAGTCTCATATATCAGGGAATTATTCAAGCTGCATAAAAATAGCATAACTAACTTGACGAGATGCTTATGGATGATTACTAATAATAAAAATACAAAAAAATTATAAAAATAATAATAAAATATAAACAGGGACGATCATCATGAGCTTAGCTAAAAAATTAGCGCCGCTAGCATTGGCATTTTCAGTAGCCGCAACTAGCCTCGCAGGACCAACAACCGCTTCAGCAACACCGAGCAGCAATGACAATAATACCGACAGCGCCATGTCCTTTACATGCGATATGCCGGACTTATCTTCGCTCAGTATTCAAGACCGTATAGATAACTTACTTCCAGCATCCGTCCTTCTCAGTGCGGGCAATAGCCTTGGAAGCGGCTCTATTATCGACCACAGTGGCTATATTATTACCAATGCCCATGTTGTTGGCGACAGCACAACTATGGAAGTTACGCTTTATGATGAATTTGCGCTCGATAACCGAGGCGAAGTTATTCAGGGCACTGTTCTTGGCGTTGATCCTTGGATGGACCTTGCGATTGTTAAGATCGACATCGAATCGAGCTTGCCATGCGTTAATTTTGGTGACAGTGACCGTGTCCGCCGCGGCGATGATGTCATTGCTATCGGTAACCCGAATGGCCAGTTATTTTCCGTTTCTAAAGGTGTCGTTTCCAGCACAAGCAGATTAGCAAGCATGCTTTATAATTCTATCCAATCCGATACAGCTGTAAACCCGGGTAACTCCGGCGGTGGCTTGTTTAATCAAGCGGGCGAACTTATTGGAATTAACGATAGAATTCTCAGCCGTACAGGCGCTTTTTCTGGCATATCATTTGCAATTCCTGCCAATAGCGCAACAGAAGTCGCCGATGAGATTATCAAATTCGGAGAGCCGCGCCGCGCGATACTTGCTGTACAGCTTGATGAACTAAACCAATCTAATGCGAATAGACTTAAAGGCACAGAAGGCGTTGGTGTACTGATTAAATTCGTGCAGCCAGGCTCACATGCTGAAAATATCGGCTTAAAAGCTGATGATATTGTACTCAGCATTGAAGGCGAAGCCGTTAATCACCCAATAAATCTCATTCGCGCCATAACAAGCCTTGAGCCTGAAGATTCTGCGCGTATAAGAATTCTGCGTGATGGTTTGGTTCGCACCATGGATATTACTTTCCAGCCGTCAGAATCTGAGGTCGAAAATGACCGTGTCGCAGCGCTCGATGCTGCCCCAGCGGCAGGCATGGCTCCTTAAACAATTACTCTCATTTCAGAAAACAGTCGACATTAGTCGGCTGTTTTTTTATGTCTTTTATATGTCAATTGCTTGACTAAAGCGCCATAAATCTTTATAGCTTACATATTCAAATAACATAATTTAAAACAGGGACTATACCAATGAAACTTTCAATGGATTTACTTGCGCCGCTCACGCTTTCATTTGCGTTGATGGCTGGCGCCGCACAGGCTGAAAATGATAACAATCTTGGCTTTAGTTGCGATATGGTCGATCTTGCGCAAGAGCCCAATCTTCAGGACAGAATTGATACAATCACCCCCGCCAATGTCATTGTGAGTATCGCTGCACCAATACTTAATCCAATGACCGACCCAGCGTCACCACCCACTATTGATAGCGGTTTTATTGTCGATCGCTCCGGTTATATCGTCACGAGCAGTAACAATATCGACGCGCAAAGCGACAACGAAATTAATGTCACGCTCTATGATCCACAGGCTAGCGATAATGAAGGCGAAGAGCTTACAGCCACATTGGTCGGCGTTGATGAAATGCTCGGTATCGCCGTTTTAAAAATCGAGACTGACTCCAGATTAACCTGCGCTAATATCGCCGATAGCGCTCAAGTCCGCGTTGGTGATGACGCCTATATTATCAGTAGCAATATGAGACTCGGATATTCCTTGTCTAGAGGCATTATCTCAAGCAAAAATCGTTCTTTGACCCATGGTGCGCAAGGCAATGGCGGTCTTTATGATTATTTCCAGACCGATGCCGCCGCCAATGTGGGAACATATGGCGCAGCCCTCTATAATGATGTTGGCCTTGTGGTCGGCATGATGAGCTCCAGTCTGCAAGACAAGCCTAATTTAGGAATTAACTTTGCGGTGCAGGGTAATGATATGCGCGAATCCGTCAGCGAAATCATTCAATTCGGCGCGCCGCAGCGCGGCGGAATGGGTGTCAGCGTCGCTTATATCAACGAGGAAATTGCAGCAGAAATGGATGTCGAGCAAGGTGTTGGCGTTCTAATCAATAGTGTTGGCCCCGATCAATCTGCCGATAAGGCTGGCATTATGGAAGGAGATATTATCCTCGAACTTGATGGAGAGCCTCTCACAGACCCCGGCCAAATGACCCGCATGATTGTTCGCTTTAATCCTGGTGAAACAATTTCAGTTAAACTTATGCGCAATCACATCATCAAAACACTTGAGATGACCTTTGTTGATCGTAACGCGGCGCTAAGCGCCCTGCCAAAGCCAGAGGCAGAGGCAGAAACAACACCAGTAGAACCAACTAAACCTGAAGAAGCACCAGAAGTTCCGGCGATACCGCCAGAAGCCGCGCCGCCAGAAGAGCCAGCACTCCCCGAGCCCGCGCCCGCGCCAGAAGAACCACTAGTGCCGGATGCGCCCGAGGCGATGCCGCCTGAAGAAGCGCCCGAAGCAATGCCCGAGCCAGAGGTCCCAGAAGCTGTGCCTGCTCCTGATGATGCGGAAACGCCTGAAGCGGAAATCCCAGAAGCTGAGGAATCTCAACCTGAAGAAGACGCTGCGCCGGATGCTTCGACAGAGGAAGAAGCGCAAATCACGCCTGAAGCTCCAACGACGGAAGAGTCCTCTTCCGTCACTCCGAAAACGGGGCCCGCGCCATATATTCCAGATGGGCCGCAACCATTTTAAAGTGCGAACTATCAAACATAGATAATAATTAAAAAGCCGCCTTAAATAATAAGGCGGCTTTTTAGTATTATTCTTAAAATTTTTAAAGCAATTATGCGTCTACATTGCGGACCTTCAAGGCGTTATCCTGAATAAATTCACGGCGCGGCTCAACCACATCGCCCATCAATGTCGAAAATATCTCATCAGCTTTAATCGCATCGGCAACCCGTACTTGTAGAAGCGTACGGACGTTTGGATCAAGCGTTGTTTCCCAGAGCTGCTCTGGGTTCATTTCCCCAAGACCTTTATAGCGCTGAATGGAAAGACCCTTACGGCCAAATTCCTGAATGCGGTCGTAAAGCGCCGCTGGACCGTTGATTTTCGCAACAAGCTTATCACCTTCACGCAGCTCGACAGGGCCATCAAAAACCTCTTTAAGCCATGCATGGGAATTGTGCAAACGGCGCGCATCGGGAGAACGTACACGGTCATTAGAAAGACGTACACTCTCTGTAATACCACGGTTAATTTTCTCGAATGTGTAGCCATCACCCTCAGTGAATGTGCCCTTCCAACCTTTGTCATTTATAGGGGAGAGACGGTTCAAACGCTCGGCAACGATCGTTGCCAGACTTTGACCCTTGGCCGGATCATCAAAAATCTCATCATTGAGCGCACCAGCAATAGCGGCCTGCTCGACCGCGCGGCGATTACCGGCTTTTTGCTGCAAGGCATTGATCGAGTTGCGTATTTTACGTGATTGTGCCAGCACTTCTTTAAGGTCATTGCCTTTACGCACTGCGCCGCTAGATTCAACAAGCGTAACTTCATCCAAAGACATATCAATGAGATAATCCTCTAACCCGCGCTCGTCTTTCAAATACATTTCACTCGATTTACCGCGCTTCACCTTAAATAAAGGTGGTTGGGCGATATAAAGATAACCGCGATCAATGATCTGCGGCATATAACGGAAGAAGAACGTCAAAAGAAGCGTACGGATGTGCGCACCGTCGACATCAGCATCGGTCATGATAACGATTTTGTGATAGCGGGCCTTTTCGATATTGAACTCTTCAGGCCCGATAGATGTGCCGAGCGCCGTAATCAGCGTCCCAATCTGCTCGGAGCCGAGCATCTTATCAAAGCGTGCGCGTTCCACATTCAAAATTTTACCACGCAGCGGCAAAATCGCCTGATTGTGACGGTCACGCGCTTGTTTGGCTGAACCACCCGCAGAATCTCCCTCAACGATGAAAATCTCGGAAATCGCAGGGTCTTTCGATTGGCAATCGGCCAATTTACCCGGGAGGTTGGAAACATCCATAACCCCTTTACGGCGCGTCAATTCGCGCGCGCGTCTTGCGGCTTCACGAGCGCTAGCGGCCTCGATAATTTTGCCGACAATCAGCTTACCCTCTGCCGGATGCTCTTCCAGCCAGATACCAAAATGCTCAGCAACAGCGCCCTCAACTACAGGGCGAACCTCGGAAGACACCAGCTTGTCTTTGGTCTGTGAGGAGAATTTCGGGTCAGGAACCTTCACGGACAAAACGCAGGTCATACCCTCGCGCATATCTTCTCCGGTCAGTTTGACCTTTTCTTTCTTCATAAAGCCGCGCTCTTCCGCATATTTGGTAAGCGCGCGCGTCAAGGCACCGCGGAAGCCTGCAAGGTGCGTTCCGCCATCGCGCTGTGGAATATTATTCGTAAAGCACAGCATGGTTTCGTGATAAGCGTCCGTCCATTCCATCGCAACCTCGACAGTAATTCCGGCGGCCTCATCAAAGGCGCTAATAAAAATCGGCGGCTTTAGAATGGCTTTTTTCGAGCGGTCAAGATATTCAACAAAACTCTCGATACCGCCTTCGAAATGAAGATGGCTCACAAGATGCTCTTCTTCGTTTTCGCTACGTTTGTCAGAAAGATAAATATTTACGCCAGAGTTCAAAAACGCCAATTCGCGCAAGCGATTCTCAAGCGTTTTGAAATCGAAATCCGTCATGGTGAATGTTTCGGTAGAAGGCAAGAACGTTACTTCCGTACCATTACGCTCCCCCTCTTCAAGATCACGCATCGGCTTAAGATCTTCACCAGCTTCACCCATTTTAAAACGCATACCCCAAAGCTTGCCTTCGCGTTTAATGCGCAAATCAAGATATTCGGAAAGCGCGTTCACAACAGAAACACCAACCCCGTGCAGACCGCCGGAAACTTTATAGGAATTCTGGTCGAATTTACCGCCAGCATGGAGCTGGGTCATAATAACCTGCGCCGCAGACATTTTTTCTTCGGTATGCTCGCCAACAGGAATACCGCGGCCATTATCGCGCACAGTCACAGAGCCATCAGCATTCAGCATCACATCAATACGGTCACAATGCCCCGCTAGTGATTCGTCAATCGCGTTATCCACGACCTCATAGACCATGTGATGCAGACCAGAGCCGTCATCCGTATCGCCAATATACATCCCCGGGCGCTTACGCACCGCGTCAAGCCCGCGCAAAACCTTAATGGAATCAGCGCCGTAATCGGCATTTTCGTTTACGATTTTTTCTGCATTACCCATGTCATCATCCATGATTCGAAGATTACTCTTTTAATTTGATTTATATGGCAAAAAACAAAGGGTTTCCGCCATTTTTTATAGAGTGATTTATAGCATATCTGCGAGGAGTAGCCTAACACTTAAGCAATGAAAAAGCCGCTTTTCCCTTGTTTTTCACAAATAAAGATTGGCAGCTTTATCGCTTTGATTTAGATAATCATCTATGACTAAAAATAATGAAAATATCACACGCTTTTTCCGCCCGCACTTTAACGCCATGGAAGGGTATATTTCAGCCGGAATGGAAGAAACGAAGGACGCGGCCAAAGTTTTTCTGAACGCTAATGAAAACCCTTTCGAACTCCCCGGGCTTGAAGGCTGCAACCGCTATCCCGAACCGCAGCCACGGGCGCTCCTGAATGGGCTGGCCAAGCTTTATGCCGTGCAGGCCGATCAAATCGTAATCACGCGCGGCGCTGATGAGGGAATCGCGCTTTTATTTAGGCTTTTCTGCGACCCTGAAAATGATGACATTCTCATCAATTCCCCTACCTTTGGCGTCTATAAAGTTTATGCGGGCGGCATGCCTGCCCGGCACGTTATCGACAATCCTTTGGTCAAAGAAAATGGTACATACGCTCTTGACGTAGCGGGCATTGAAACCAAATTAAATGATCCTGCAAATGCTATTAAAATGATATTCCTAACCAATCCGAACAACCCCACAGGCACGCTTTTTGAAAGCGCCGATATTACGCGCATTATTGATTTGGCGCGCGGTAAAGCCATAGTTATTCTGGATGAAACCTACGCCGAATTTTCAAAGGGCTCTAGCAATATTGCGCTGCTCAAAGACAACTCACATTTGATTATTCTACGCACGCTTTCCAAATCATTCTCGCTAGCCGGGATGCGTATTGGCGCTATTTTATCGGCCGTACCGGAGATTATCTTTGCGCTAAAAACCAAGGTCATGGAAATATATCCCGTACCGGTAGGGAGTTTAAATGCCGCGTTAAAGATTATGGAGCCGGAGATTCAAAAAATCGCCCTCGGCAATATAGAAACGCTTTTATCGGAGCGCGCGCGTATGGAGCAATTTCTTACCGCGCAGAAGGGCGTTACGCATATCTATCCTTC
>JBBKXC010000046.1:0-5313 GCA_037969275.1 Bdellovibrionales bacterium
TTTTACTGATATATGCGGTAAATTTTTCTAACGCCGTGGCGGGTGTGGACGCTTAGTATTCCAAGAGCCGCCCAGCCTGACATCCATAGCCCGAACATGCGCGGGTCGGGGCGCATAAAGAGATCTGAGATCAGCAGCACCGCAAGTACAGCGAGCCCGGCATAAGCGCGTTTATGATTGCCTGAGCGCGTGAGACATTGAAGGAGCAGCGCCATAAAGACGCATACCCCCGGTAGATAAAATAAGAGCGCGCCCGGCACACCTGTATCATAAATCCTGTACGAAATTCCACTCAGCGCATCGGCGGGAATTTGCTGCATGCCTTGCAAAATTTCGGCGCGCCCCCAGCCATACCCAACCCATTGCATCACAGGAAAAATAGGATCCCAAATAAATGCCCCCGTACTCACAAGCAAGGAAAACAAAAGTGCAAATATTGATAACGCTGGAATAAGTAGATTTTCACCAGCCTGCGTGGAATATACGAAAAGCTGAGCGAGCCAAAAAATAATGCCAATGATAAATATAGGCATAACATTCATCATAATCACATCGCCATAGGCGAAAAAATGTATAGAGGATTTTGCGCTGTTATCTTCACTTAGCGAAAACAAGCTAATAATAGTGCTCTCAAGATCCTGCATCGCCGCATCCTCTTGAGGATTATAACAGGTCCAAATAGCCCAAATCAGATAAAGCGCACCACAACATAAAATACATAAGTTAAGTGCGTTAAATGATTTCAGCGCCTTCACGCCAGCATTATAAACTTTCTGACGTTCCATGGTCTCAAGCAATTTTGCCGGTAGATGGTCTCTTTTTTCATGCTTCAATTGCTTCTTGTAGTAATAAAGACGCTCACTTAGCCAGAGCAGAATCATAAATCCCGTTAAAGCCCAAAATAATCCAAGAAAGCCCATAATAGAACGATCCACGCCACCCGGATATAGGCTGCTTACACATGATAGCAAAAGCAATGTTCCGAAAATAACCATCGCTGTATCGTGAAATTTTCTATTCATGGCGTACCGAAGAGATGGACTTACTGGGAACAACAATGACATTATTGCGTAAACTGACATTATAACCAGGCTCTAATATTTCAAGAATTTTGGTCGCTTGCACATATGGCGCCTTCGGCAAATCATGTGCTGCTGCATCATCATTCGCACTAGTCACATTACTTTTTTGCATGACGGCAAAGCGCATCCAATAAAGCGAGTCATAAGGATCATGGCGCAATGCCTCCATCATTGAGCGTACGGCACGCTCTGATGTCTCTATGCGGCGTTCACCTACATAGCTGCGGGATTGATAGTATTGTTGGGAGGCATTCTCAGACCAATAACGCCCGAGGCGATCATGCCCATGAGAAAAAATCATAATAAGGCTTAATAATATTGCCGCAATCATGAACAAGAATCCGAAAATAATAGGTGTCTGGCTCATGGAAATATCACATTACTTTTTGTGTGGCTAAACGGCACTGCCGTCTTCGTGATAATTACCGTAGTAATAAACCGTATCGCCATAGCCATACCGTACATGGCGTTTTACATCCACATTGGTCAGTGTAAAGGCAAGGTTATTATATCCCATATCAGCGAACTGTTTCACGCCGCCCATCACAACTTCGCGCGGCGTTCTATCCCATGCAACAGCATAAATGGTCTCATCAGAATATGTGGCCAATATACGCGCATCCGAGACAGCCATGCAGGCAGGAGAATCCATAATCACCAGATCATATTCTTTTTTCAGTGCTTCAACAAGCTTGGCCATCTTGTCTGAGCTGACTAGATCAAGAGCGCTATTGGGAACCGATTTGGCGCAAATAATATGAAGGCCGGTCTTCTCATCTTTTTGTACTACTTCATCCAATGTGTTTTTACCGGTGAGGTAATCAACAAGCGTGGCGTCATTGCCGATACCAAAAGCGCGGTGAACATTCGGGCGGCGCATATCGCCATCAATAAGAATAACCTTATCGCCTGATTTAGCAGCAAGACGTCCGAGCCAAGAAGAAAGTGTGGTTTTTCCTTCACCCGGGAAGGATGATGTAATCGTAATAACGCGCGGCTTTTGCCCATTACGTCTGCCGCGCAAATTAATAACTGTTCGTAAAGTACGCACAGCTTCTGCAACTGTTGAAGACGGCTTATCTACAATGTACTGAATGAGCTGCTGCTGATTCATTTTCTTGATTGCAGGAATAAGCGCAAAACATGGGTAACCACAAACTTTTTCGAGCTGGTTAGCGCTACGGAATTTATTGTCCAGCTTCTCGAGCAAGAAGGCGATGAAGATACCTAAGAAAAATGACAGCGCCAAACCAAGGCTTAAGAACAAAAGCCTGTCCGGATATGTCGCGCGGTTTGGTACGGCGGCATAAGAAAGAACGCGGGCTTGCGCTTCTTGTAGCTTGTCTTGCTCGTCTGAGCGTTTATAGGTTTGCAAGAAATTATCGTAGATAAGTTTGTTTGATTCTGCTTCGCGCTGCAACTCATTCAGCCTAACCAGCTTTTCATTTTCAACGTCACGCACATCTTTCAAATCATCAAGACCCTCTTGCAGCGCTGCAATGCGCGCACTCGCAACTTCAACTTCATTGGCAACATTTTGGACAACCTTACTCATCTCCAATTGTAGGCTGGCGCGTAAATCTTTTAATTCTCTTTGCACCCTAATCATATCGGGGTGACGATCGCCATAACGATTAGATAGGTCCGAATACTGGCGCACCAGATTGGCTTCATCCGCGCGAAGTTTTTGAATGAATCCCGATTTAATAACATCGGCAGAGCTATCAATTGGCCCCGCCCCGCCATCGAGTGTACGAATTTGTTTTAATCTGGCTTTTGCTTCGGCCTCTTGCGCTTTCGCATTAATGAGCTGGGAGTTTAGCTCTGAAACCTGTTCGGTAGAGATATAGGTGCGAATACCTTCTGTCAGGTTGTTTTGAGCGCGGTACTCTGCAACAGCAAGCTCAGAAGCTCTAACCTGTCCGCGTAACTCTTCAAGGCGTGTATCAAGCCAATCTGTTAATTTACGGCTGGCTTTGAACTTTGTTTCAAGTCTTTCCTCTATATATAGATCGGCCATAGTATTTGCCACCAACGCTGCTTTCGATGGGTCAGGCAATACATACTGAATTTGAATCACATAAGAACCGGGAACTGTGCGCACATTCAGATTTTGTAAAAAGCGCGTCACAACTTCGTTGATTTGGCGTTCAACAAGTTCGGGAGGCAAGCTTCCGAGTTCCGACTTAAATATATTGAAAGATTTATAAGATTTTTGCGTCTGAAGAAGCTCAGGCGCATATTTTTCAAGTGAGTGGCGATAGCTCGAATTAAAATCCGGATCGGTCAGAAGCTCAAGGCGCTCAATAACCTTACGCGCCATAGTGCGTGAGCGCATAACCTCAAGTTCGTTCACAACAAGCGTAGAGTCAAAGCGCACAACATCGTTCAAAAACAATTTAAGTTCGGCGGGAATTTTACTTTTCTGACTATCTTCAATAAGCACAAGAGAGCGCGCAGTATATTGCGGCTTGATCAAAGTTAGCGCAATAATCGTTAAAGATAACCCTATAAGCACCATGCCAAAAATTACATATTTTCGGCGCCACAGCATAAGGAATACGGCGCGAATATCGATTAAAATCTCGTCGCCGCCCTGCTGCTGGTTTGTATTGGGGCCATTATAAATCTTTGCCGAGTTACTGGCTTCCATATTGGCATTATTACTTTTCATGGCATCTGTTGTCATGATTTTTATTTATGCTTTAAAAAAAGCGCTCCTTCACCAATATGATATCCCCTGGATGTACTCTATCTTCGGGCTTGAGTTTAATTTGGTATTTATCGCCGCTCTCATTTTCACGAGTAACTACGATTTTATCATCATTAGCGCGGTAGGTAAAACCACCGGCAATAGCGACTGCATTGCGAATATTCATGTCAGTAACAAAATTATAACTGCCAGGCAGTTTAATTTCACCCATAATATAAATTGGTCTGAATTCGGCAACCTCGATAGACACACTAGGCTGGTTTAAATATCCGTCTTTCAATTGGCTTACGATAATAGCTTTCGCCGCAAAAATAGTTTTACCTTTCACGCTAACTTCGCCGATCAGCGGCATAGAAATAAAACCCTCTTCATTAACGAGATATGTATCGGAAAGGCTCGCTTCTCCAAAAACAGTAATTTTTACTTTATCGCCGCTACCGAGCAAATAGCTTGCCATGTTTTGAGGTACCGCTCTCACTAATGGCGTAACATGCGGTGTATCACGAACTTGCACATATGGGATGTGTTCTTCATGAAGCAAAAGAGGCGCTTCATCTTTTTTTGGCTTTATGGCGTGGGATTGCTCCAAATCATCCGGCGAGATAATTTCCAGCCTATTATCACCATAGCCTGCAACTCCTTGCCCTTGCGCTACGAAAAGCGCAAATGCTAGAAAAAATATTCCTATAGAAAAATATTTTCTTTTGCTAAAAGCCATATCAATAAAAGTTGCCCAAAAAGGTCATTAAACGAAGCAATGCGAACGCATTACTCTTCATAGTAAAGGCAATAAGCCCTTATAACAACTAATAATACATGGGTTTTATTGAAAAACAGCTATGTGTCGAGAAAAGATCAGGTCTTTTTGGCTGAAATTGCCGCTTCCCCAGGCTCAAGAACGTGCTTAACGACGGTGCGGCCAATAGGGATTTCAATGAGAGAAACACTCACCTCAATCTTACCGGGACCACTCATTGTCATGCCTTCATATTTAGCCAACGCCTCGGCGAAGCGATTGGCAGCTTCCATAGGCTCGGTTTCATACAGCGGGCGCTGCAACAAAAGTGCATATTCAAATTTCGCCGTTTGACCGATAATATCGCTTTGTCTACGCAAACGCACCAAATACTGGGATAGTTTGGCTACGGCGTATTCAGCAGCATACGGCCCGTCCATCTCATAAATTTCCTTGTAATTGCTAATGGAAATAAACAGAGCATACGTCTGCTCACCATAGCGATCCGCGCGATCAATCGCCGATAAAAAGAGCTGATTGAAAGCAGATTTAGCAATAACGCCTCCTGCGCTCGGGAAATCTTCCGAGTCATCACCAATACGCGCCACAAGTTCTGAAAATGCTTCTGCGTTTTCAAGTTGCTTTTCAAATGCCTCGGGATCCACAGGCTTGGCCAATAAATCATTTGTACCGGCCTTAATTGCCTCTTCCTGCGTAGCCGTTTCCGACATCAAAAATATATAAGGGTAATTATTAACTGAGCGCCTTATATTCAAAATGAC
>JBBKXC010000047.1:0-3046 GCA_037969275.1 Bdellovibrionales bacterium
CGCCGTTTTGGCTTTATGAGCTTGCACAGAACAGATGCGCTTGCGCAGTGTCCGCCTTTTGGCGCGATGGGGCCAGAGCCTTTGGGCAATCACTTTAGCGGCACGGCCCTTCATAACGCACTGGCGCAAAAGAAAACGCCCATTAAATCGGCGCTGCTCGATCAGGGCATTGTGGCGGGGATTGGTAATATTTATGCCTGTGAGGCACTGAACGACGCGGCAATCCATCCAGAACGCCCTGCGTTGAGCTTGAGCGCGCAAGAATGTGAGACATTGGCGCGCGCTATCCGTGAAGTTTTGCAAAAGGCGTTGGCGGCTGGCGGCTCAAGCCTAAAAGATTACCGCAAGACGGATGGCTCGCTGGGCTATTTCCAGCATATGTTCAGCGTGTATGATCGTGCAGGTCACCCATGCCCGCGCTGCGCGGAAGAGGGTGGCAAGGAGAGGCCGATCCAGCGCATGGTGCAATCGGGCCGTTCAACATTTTATTGCCTCCATTGCCAGAAATAGGCTATGTATCAGGCAGTCTATTGAAATGATAAAAGGCCGCAGAATGCGCATTTTACTATTATTACTCTGCCTCACTGTGCCGCTGAAGGCGCTCAATGCCAGCGAACCGTCCACGGATGGCTCGGTGTTTTTCCAGACGTTGCAAGATGTTCCGGCGATGCAAGGGCTAAGCGAGATCGAAGATTACGCGCTGGTGTTTGATAAACCGGAGGGGCGCATTGTCGAGATGGTTGCCCAGATCGAGGGCGCGAGCGTAGAAAATGTGCGCAAATACTATGCTTTGGCGCTGCCACAGCTAGGCTGGGCTCTTTCTAAGCCTGATAACTATACCCGCGGCACCGAGCATTTGCAGATGAATTTCGAGCAAAAAGAGCATAAAAATTTCGTACGGTTCACGGTTGAGCCACGTTAACCTTAAAATGAATAATATTCGGGCGGTTTTATTGATGCGCGTCCTAAGTCATTCATAAATCTGTGAACTCTTTTGCTTTATCGGAAATTGGGGCTTTACGTGGGAAATATTTTTGAAAAAATCAGGACGAAATGCTTGACAACATGCCTTTAGGGGGCGTATACCTCTTCGATCTTAAAAAATTACTTGAGAGCAAGAATCGCTTCAGGCGAGAGACTTGTAAATTAAAACGAAATTAAATTTGTAGAGTTAAGGAAGACTTTAATAATGGCAAATCATGCATCTTCAAAAAAACGTGTACGTCGCAATGCAAAGCGCGCCGACATTAACATGAGCCGCAAAAGCCGTATTCGTACTTTTATCAAAAAGGTAGAATTAGCGCTGTTGTCCGGTGAAGCAGAAGATGCGCAGAATGCACTTAAAGTGGCACAGCCTGAAATTATGCGCGGTGTCTGTTACGGTCTTTTCCACAAAAATACGGCTGCCCGTAAAATCTCACGTCTATCAGCGCGCATTAAAGCGATTAAGTAGACGTTCCGCCGCTTACAAGTATTCGGCAAATAAAAATAACTACATTTTAAGTAATGCCAACCCTGAAGAAGAAATTCTTCGGGGCCGACCCGCATGCGCAAATAAAAACTTTGAACGAATATTATTTATTTTGATGTTCCCTATTTATTCTCATTGCATAGATGTAAAAACCTGTTGTAAGTTGATTGCACTTCGGGCGAGATACTTGGAACAATACTACGGAAAACCTTTATCTGCCTTGTTTTATACCGACAAAAATGCTTAATAGCCGCTTGTTGGTTTTTAAAAGACTTTATGAATGCCGCTGGGGAATTTTTTAACGGCATTTTGATTTGGTCTAACAATAAAAATGAGATTAGGAACAAAAAACTGCAAACTCACTGTGTTTTGCAAACCCCGTTTTTTGTTTAAATTCTGGACCGTCTGGTCCGCTTTTGGGGTGTGGTTTAAGTGTTAATTATTAGATGAATTGGAGCATATTTTATGTCAGATACCGGGGGAAAGGCTGCGATTGCCGAGAAAACGAACGCTAGCGATAGCGCGAATTATTCAGCAGCCTCATTAAAGCCTAGCAAAGAAATTCTTGATTTGTGGAATACCATACATGGTGAAATGCGTCAGGAGTTCGGAGAGGCGATCTTCCGTAGCTGGCTGAAGCCGCTCGTTTTACAAGCCTATTATCATGGCACGATGGAAGTGTCCGTTCCGACCCGCTTTATGCGCGACTGGATCCAAAATCATTACGCAGAGCGCATTTTAGAAATGTGCCAGCAGGCCAATGTAGAGATTAAAAGACTACAAATTGTTGTTATTCAAAACGCCATCATGGATGATTTCGAAGTAACGGGTGATCTTCCTGCTGTTGCAAAATCTAATTCTAACCAGAATTTGCGCCGAGAAATTGAGGAAATTTCTTCTCCGCTTGATAATCGTTTCAAATTTGAGAATTTTGTTGTTGGTAAGCCAAATGCATTGGCGCATGCCGCAGCGCGCCGCGTTGTCGAAACGGATGCCGTGCCGTTCAACCCGCTCTTTATCTATGGCGGCGTTGGTCTTGGTAAGACTCACCTCATGCACGCTATTGCGCATAACATTAAAGAACAAACGCCGGAAAAAACGGTGATGTATCTTTCAGCCGAGAAATTCATGTATCAGTTTGTTCGCGCGCTCCGTGCCAATGAGACGATCAATTTCAAAGAATGTTTCCGCTCTGTTGATGTGCTTATGATGGATGATGTCCAGTTCATCGCCGGTAAGGAATCAACGCAGGAAGAATTCTTCCACACATTCAATGCGCTGGTTGACCAGAATAAACAGATCATTATTTCTGCTGATAAATCACCATCCGATCTTACAGGTATAGACGAGCGCCTGCGCTCACGGCTAGCTTGGGGCTTGGTGGCTGATATTCACCCAACGACCTATGATCTTCGCCTCGGGATTTTGCAGTCCAAACGCGCGCAATTGGAGGCCAATGTGCCTGACAGCGTTCTTGAATTTTTGGCACTTAAAGTAACGTCGAACATTCGCGAAATGGAAGGCGCTCTTAACCGGATCGTTGCCCATGCTGATGTCGCTGCGCAGCCAATTACT
>JBBKXC010000048.1:0-2501 GCA_037969275.1 Bdellovibrionales bacterium
AAATAATTTATGCGTATAGTGGGGCTTCACAATTTAAGATTTAGAGGCAATGACATGCGCGTTAATACGTCTATAGTTACGATGGTTTCGTTTGGCTCCGCGACCTATTCATGGGTTAAGGGCGTCCGCGCTCCGGTTTCTTTTGTGAAAGATTACGTGGCAAAGCCATTTCTCCCTGCCAATACCAACGCCAACGGGGTGCAGGCCCAAGGCTGATTTTAAGTTTTTTAAAAGTCAGCTCATTTATCGGGGCTGACTGATTAGAAAATATCTCTCTTTAAATTTTTTCTTCCATCATTGTCCGCCCTTTTTGAAGTATAAAAACAAAAAGGACTAGGGCTATGTTTACGCCTTTCAAAACATTACTGAATAAAGCCAACCGGAAATTATATCTGGAAGTTGATCACATGCCTGAAGGCGGGATCAACGAATTACCGACCACGCTTCGCGGCTTTATGTGGTTTTTCATGCGCCAGATTAAAGGGCTTTTGGCGCTTATACTGGTGCTGGAGATCATGGTGGCCTGCTCATCCAGCCTTGTCTTTTGGTATGTCGGCCAGCTTGTGAAAGAGCAGCAATACACGCAGGCGCTTCTTCTGGGCGGCCTGATTTTACTTCTGATGCGCCAGTTCCTGATCGGCGCGATTCATATGATTTATGATCTGGTGTATAACCCGTATTTCGGGAATATGATCCGGCGGCAATTATTCTGGTTCACGGCCAATCAATCTTTAGGCTACTTCCAGAATGATTTTGCGGGACGTATTGCCAATAAAATTATCCAGATTCCGTCCTTGCGCGACGCCGTGAAATCCATGATCGGCTCTGTCTGGTTTGCCAGTATTTTCACCATCAGCAATATCTATTTCATGGCGCAGGTTGATTTGCTGCTGGCCGTGCCACTGCTTATCTGGCTTTTGTGCTACGCCGGAACGCTGGCTTTTTTCGTGCCGAAGGTAAAGGCGCGCGCGACCATCATGTCCGAAGATATGAGCATGATGACAGGCCAGATTGTCGATAGTTTGACCAACATTCTCCCTGCGAAATATTTTGCGCGTCTTGATTATGAGGATGACCGGATTGTTAAACAGCTCAAAAAACATAGCGGCTCTTTCCGCGCGACGACCGGCACATTCTGGAAGATGTCCTTGGTGATTGATTGCTTGAACTCTGCGCTGATTGTCAGCACGGCTTTTGTCGGCCTGCATCTGGTAGAAACGAATGGGCATATCGGCGTGGCCGCGATGGCGATGGCGCTGCCTATGGCGTTGCAAGCAACGTTTCAATCCGGCTGGATTATGTTCGAGGTGTCGGGTATTTTTGAAAACCTTGGCCGCGTTCAAGACACCATTGATACGCTGGCCAAACCGCATAAGGTTACAGATAAAGAAGGCGCAAAGGATCTGGACGTTAAGAGCTCCGGCGCGGCCGATATTATCTTCAAAGATGTGTCTTTTAACTACGGCCAAGATGCAGGCGAGGATCGCCCCGTGCTGGAAAATTTCTCGCTCGAAATTCCGGCGGGACAAAAAGTTGGTCTGGTCGGGCGCAGCGGCGCCGGTAAAACGACAATTACAGGCTTACTGGTGCGCGCCCATGATATTGCGGGCGGCGAGATTTTAATCGGTGGGCAAAATATTGCCGCGGTCACGCAAGATTCGCTGCGTAAGAGCATTACGATGGTGACGCAAGACAGCTATCTGTTCCACCGCTCGGTGCGCGATAATATTTTATATGGTCACCCTGATGCTACGCAAGAAGAAGTCGAGCTTGCCGCGCGGCGTGCCCATGCGCATGAGTTTATCCCCTCATTAGAGGATAACCGAGGGCGCAAGGCTTATGATGCTTTTGTCGGCGAGCGCGGTGTCAAGCTTTCCGGCGGGCAGCGTCAGCGCGTGGCTATTGCGCGGGCGGTCTTGAAAAAAGCGCCGATCTTGATATTGGACGAGGCGACTTCCGCGCTGGATAGCGAGAGCGAGCACGCGATACAAAGCGCGCTTGAAAGCATCATGGTGGGCAAGACGGTAATCGCGATTGCGCACCGCCTTTCAACGCTGCGCCAGATGGACCGCATTTTGGTGATGGAGCATGGCAAAATCATCGAAGACGGCACGCATGAGCAATTAACGCGCATGCCTGGTGGCCATTACGCCAAACTCTGGCAAATGCAATCGGGCGGCTTTTTGGGGGAGAAGTGATGCAGATCAGAACACTCATAAACGCTGATCAAAAAGCCGCGGAGCTATTCTTGAGTGGTCATGCGGAAAGCTCGATGTTTATGCGCTCCAATATGGCGCGAGCTGGCCCTATTTATAATGGGCAGCCATTTTCAGGCGAATATTGGGGCGCATTTGCACAAAACGAAATCATCGGTATTCTGGCGCATTATTGGAATGGGAATGTAATGATGCAAGCGCCCGATAGCGATGTGCTGGATGCTTTGATTGATGCGTTTCAAAAGAATATGAAGCGCCCGCTTAAAGGTGTTCTTGGCCCAGATG
>JBBKXC010000049.1:0-7116 GCA_037969275.1 Bdellovibrionales bacterium
GTTCCGCTGAAATTTTTCCTTACCCATTTGTTTTTCCTTCTATGCAATGAGATATAAATAAAAACCTTTGGCAATGTTTAAGGAATAAGAGGGGTGCTGTCAACGGCTTTTTTCCGCTACAAACCTCAATTAGACACCTAAATCTGCGCCTTGAGAATGATGAGCGCCGCCGCGCAAGCCACAATACCAAGGCCGGACAGAATATCGCCTTCGATCTTTCGTCCGCGCATCTTGTAAAAGAAGAGAATTATTACGGAATCCAGTGCGATCATGGCCGGTATATAGGCGGGATTATCGACGTAATAATACGACGTAAATTTGGATAAAATCATACCCGCGGCCACCACGCCGATAAACAGCCCTTTTTGCCATGTCGCACGAGCGAAAAACGTACTCAGCGGTACAGGGCGCCTAATATAGAGATACACCAACCACATAAGCATCATCATTAGCGCCTGAAAGCAGACATAAGCATAGCGCGCCTGCTCCATATCGGCGTAAAAAGTCACCATTTTGGTAAGAATAGGCCCAACCGTAGCAGCAAAGATTACAAACCAGATATCCCGCAGGGTCTGCATAGTAAATGTGCATTTTTTGAGCCTGAAAGCAAAATAGGCAAAAAGGCAGAGCGTAATGAATATCGCCGCCATAATGGCTGGCGATTGCGTATATTTAAAAAAGAGCGCCGGATCAATAAGAAACCAGAGTAGAAACCCGACAACCCCCGCGCTTGGCACAAGGCGGGAAACTGCACCGGCGCTTGTTTTCGGGATAGCCGTGAAAAAGAAAACATCACTGATCGCATACAGAACAGCTGATAACGCTAAATAAAAGTAAAACATAGGATGCGAGGGGATGCCGTACATAAAGACAAATGGCAGACTGACAGCCACGCAAGCCACCTTTATCCAAAATGAGAGGGCATAGCCATTCACCTTGTAATGCTCTTGCATGAGCATCATGGCGGCGGACAATATTGCTGTGATTATGCCGAAAATGGCCCAGATTGGAAGTATCATGCCCATGAGTGTATGTGTGTTCGTGCGAAAATGAAAGTAAGCGTGAGAGCACCTGCTCAGAAAATTCTATCCTGAAGCCATAACAAAGACGGATAGGCCGCTATCCACACCCAGAAGAAACGGTTGAGGCCAAATAAATACACATTGGCCAGATGAAATATCGCCGCTATAATAAGAGCGAGGATAAGAGTTTCTTGTGTCAAAAGCATAAAAGGAAACGCCAGCTCGAACGTCATGACCGCCCATGACATAAGGCGTAGCCACTTCGGGTAATTCACCCAGTCTTTCAGGCAGGTGCTAAACGGATAAGCGGAAAACAGAAAAACATCCTGCAAGGCCCTGCCGCTGCGCCATTCCCTATTCACAACCTTAACCCATCCCGCAATAAAATAGGATAGCACCAATTGGATCGCCAAATACCCAAAGGCGTATTCCCGCCATTGCTCGGATGGTATGATATGTGTGAGCATCAAGCAGCTTAGTATAAGCAAGCCCATGCGATCACTGCCGCCATTATAGGGGCCGTTATAGCCTTTGAGCATATAAAGGCTCGTCAAAAATATAAGCCCGAGCACCAGCGGCGTCTGAATTCCCGCCAATAGCAGGATAGAGAGCGTTAAGCGGCCTACAAATAAGAGGTGATCTTTAAAAATAGTGCTGACATATATATGTTCAGCGCTTTGCACAATGTAGGCGAAAGCCAGTAATATCTCGCTCAGGCGTATCGCAAAATCTATACTCATGGCACATTATCCCCGCTCACAGTATAAATTGGCGAAAGATATGTGATGTTTTTTTCCAGCGCCTCTTCCGCGCGGTGAATAAAGACCAGCCTAAATTGAAATAAAGGGTGATTTTTAAGATCGGCCCTGATGCGCTTCTTAATTTCGTCCAAGGCGTGCTGACAATCATCTTGCGACAAGCGCTCGGCGCAGCTCACCAAATAGAGCTTCTCATTCCAATGCGGATTCCAGAATAAGCGCTTCAGCACATCTCTTCTTCTTTGCTTATCCGCAGATGGGCGAAATTCGTTCCATTCAGGCGTCTCATTGGCACTCCCGAGGGCAGCCACTTCAATACGCGGAGATGGCGCAATCGTATCAAAAAAGCGCCATGAGGGTATCAGCGCGGGCAAAAGTAAACGCCCCATATTCAGGGCTTTATGCACCAAAGCCTTCATTTGCCGACCCAGGATTTACGGCCAGTGTGCAAATTATCAATCCGCGACTTTCCGAGCGCCCAAAGCGCCACATTTCTGGTGTTGCGAAGCAAAGGGTAGAGTATTGCAGACACTTTTGGGGATTTGAACACATAATACGTGAGCTTATTAAATATGCCAGAGCGGGTACTCAGCAGGGAAAGCACATGAATAGCCTCAGCGCCATAATATACCTTTTGCCCGATTTTAACGACCATACCCTCATCAATATCAAGCCCCGCCTTTGTAATTTCATTCATAATGGCCGAGTTTTGGCGGGCATCAATTAGCTCGATCTCCCCTGCAGCACCTTTGATGCGCACTAATTTACAATAAGCATTGCAAAACGGGCACTCTCCATCATAAACAATCTGTACTTTTTCAGGCATATAATCGCTCCCAAGGCTCATGCAGCAATCATAAGGTATGCCGCGCGGGGTGCAAGGCGCTTATTGATCTTTGGGCGCTTATTGCTCTCTGGCAGGCTTTTCTACCGGACGCGGCGCTTGCTCATCTGGGCGCGGATTTTGCTCGGGCGGAACAGGGCTTTGCTCGGCTGGTTTAGGGTCAATCTCCGCCGGGGAAGGGATTATGGGCTCATTTGGCTGTGGCCGTGCCGGTTTTTCTATTGGCATTATATTATCCTTTTTTAAGGGCTCTTACAGATGCCAATGCCTAACCTGATACATAGTTCCTTTGCAATCCACCCTGCGCCACGCCAAAACCCGCGCATTCACCCGTTTTTATTGCGATGCTTAATTTTTTAATAAAAGTGAAAAGAAATGCTTGATTTTTATTCTTAAAAGCTATTATAACACACTGTCTTATGTAGAGGTGTCTACGTCCCGTTCGTCTAGAGGCCTAGGACACATCCCTTTCACGGATGCGACACGGGTTCGACTCCCGTACGGGACGCCATTTCTCCTAAGAGAGAAGCTACATTTAGGTTGGCTCTGTAGCTCAGTGGTAGAGCAGAGGAATCATAATCCTTTGGTCGGGTGTTCAAGTCACCCCAGAGCCACCATCTTTCCCCATTTAAAATCAATACCTTACAGAGAAACAGCCTCCGAAGCCCCCACGTTAAATTTGCTTGGGGTATCACTGGGGTAACAAAACAATCTTTTGCTAAATAATGGCTCTGTAGCTTAGCGGTTAAAGCATTGGGGTCACAAGCCCTTAGGTCGGAAGTTCGAATCTTCCCAGAGCCACCATTTTCCCCAGAACGAGCAATATATATAAGAGCAGACTCAAACGCCCTGCCAGCAAGACTAAATCGTATGAAATTTTTTTGGATGTCTACCACTTGACCGATCAGTCAAGTGGACCTATATATATTGCAGTAGCGAAGAAGAAGGCACTATATGGCACGCGCGCCCAACGAAACAAGAGAAAAATTGATAAAAACCGCCAGAGAGCTTATCTGGCGCAACAGCTATAACGCCGTCAGCGTGGACGAAATTTGCGCGAGCGTTGATGTCAAAAAGGGGAGCTTTTATCACTTCTTCCCCTCCAAAGCACATCTAGCGCTCGAGACTATGGAGGCCTGCACCTCCGAGATGAAGAATAAATACGATGATATTTTCTCGCCTACGCGCCCACCGCTGGCGCGTTTTGAGATGGTCGTCGATTTTCTAATTACCCAGCAAAAAGAAGCCTTTGCAGAGCTTGGCCATGTTTGCGGCTGCCCTTTTATGACGCTTGGATCTGAGCTTGCGGCGCAAGACCCGGCCATAGGCCAGAAAGTCAGCGAGATTTTCAAAAAGAAGATCAGTTACTATGAAAGCGCCCTGCACGATCTCATTCGCCGCGATGAAATTCCAAACACCACCGATGTCTCTCTTAAAGCCGAAGAAATATTTGCCTTTATCGTCGGTCAGCTTATGACTGCGCGCATTAAAAACGATCTCGGCTTTATTGAAAAAGAAATGAAGCGCGCTTTGTTTGACCTTATCGGGGTCAGTAAAAATAAAAACTCAGACTTAATTGACTAAGCAGTCAAAATCAGCTTAAGGAAAGCAAAAACATGACACTAAAGCAACGCAAATCCCTGAAAAAAACAGCCCTATTGGGTTTGGGCGCCATTGCATTAATCGGGAGCGGCATAGCCGCCTATTCGAGCGCGCACCATGTCAGCGCCTCCGAAACTGCCGCTAGCCCAGCGCCCCAAGCAATGCCCGTAGATACAGTTATAATTAAACCGGAAAATATCCAGATCTGGAAAAACTATTCCGGTCATGTTGTGGCCGTTGACCGCGCAGAAATTCGCCCGCAAGTCAGCGGCCGCATTCAGGAAATTAAATTCGAAGATGGCCAGAAAGTCGAAAAAGACGATATCTTGATCGTAATCGACCCCTTGCCCTATGAGGCAGCGCATAATCAAGCCAAAGCCCAGCTAAAAGCGGCAAAGACCGAAGCCGATTTGGCAGAAAAAGAATATAAGCGCGCCCAGACATTGATTAAAACAGAGGCCATCTCGCAAGGCTTGCTCGATGAGCGCATGAATAAACGCCAATCCGCAGCCGCCAGCGTTCAAGCCGCCGAAGCCTCGATGCAGCTTGCCGAGATCAATCTTGATTACGCCCATGTCAAAGCCCCGATCAGCGGACTGATTAGCCGCGCCGAAATCACGGAAGGTAATCTCGTGCAGGCCGGAGCCAATGCGCCCGTTCTGACCTCCATTGTTGCCAGTGATAATGTCTATGTCGATTTTGAAATTGATGAGCGCACTTATTTGAATTCTGTGCGCACCATGAAATCGAACAGCGCCGTACCCGTAAAGATTCAAATTCTGGATGGCGAGATTGAATATAAAGGCACAATCCATAGCTTTGATAACCGCATTGACGCCGCTTCAGGCACAATGCGCGCTCGCGCTCTTTTCGAGAATAAAGATGGCCTCCTGCTACCCGGTATGTCGAGCACGGTGTTTATGGGTCAATCCGGCGATGGCGAACAAATCATCGTCACCGAGCGCGCTATCGGCACCGATCAAAACCGCAAATTCGTTTACGTCATCGAAGACGGTAAGGCCGCCTACCGCGAGATCAATATGGGGCAAAGCGTCAATGGCAGCCGCGTTATTCTATCTGGCTTAGAGGCGGGTGATACGGTCATCACCGGCGGCATTGTGCATATTCGCCCGGGAATAGCTGTTACGCCAAAGCCAGCAGATGCTGATGCGAATAAAGAAAACCCTGTTGAAGAGTCAAACGCTGCGCCCGCACATTAATTAAATATATAATCAGGAAATACTCCCATGATACTTTCGAGCCATTTTATCGACCGGCCCATTTTTGCTGGCGTTTTGTCCTTCATTATTTTCCTGATGGGCGCGATTGCAATGTTCCAATTGCCAGTTTCCGAATACCCCGAAGTCTCTCCGCCTTCAGTGCAAATCAGCGCAAGTTTTCCTGGCGCTAATCCTTCTGTGATTGCCGATACAGTCGCAACGCCTTTGGAAGAACAAATTAGCGGCGTTGAAGGTATACTTTATATGAGTTCACTCGCCTCTGCCGATGGACGCCTTTCCCTGACCGTTACTTTTGCAATCGGCACTGATGTCGATCTCGCGCAGCAACTTGTGCAAAACCGCGTCTCGCAAGCACTGCCGCGTTTGCCGGAAGTCACGAGAAATCTTGGCGTAACCGTGGCGAAAAGCTCGCCGGATTTGACGATGGTTGTCCACATCACATCACCAAAATCGCGCTATGACGTTCTATATCTTCAAAACTATGCCGTGCTGAATATCAAAGACCGGCTCGTTAAAATTCCGGGCGTTGGACAGGTGCGGATTTTTGGTTCTGGTGATTACGCGATGCGTATTTGGCTCAACCCTGATCGCATTGCTGAGCGCGGCATGACCGCCAGCGAAGTTGTCGATGCCATTCGCCGCCAGAATATTCAAGTGGCCGCTGGAATGGTCGGTGGGCCGCCTTATAGCGATAGCACGGAAATTCAACTTCCGATAAATACCCAAGGCCGCCTCACAACGCCAGAAGAATTCGAAGACATTATTATTAAGCGCGATAGCAATGGTGTAATTACCCGCCTGAAAGATGTTGCCCGCGCTGAGCTTGATGCACAAACCTATTCCATGCGCTCAATGTTAAACAGCGAACCGGCGGCGGCGATACCAATTTTCTCAACGCCTGATGCCAATGCGCTTGAACTCTCGGCCAATGTGCGCAAAACCATGGAGGAGCTTAAGAAAAACTTCCCGGAAGATCTTGATTACACGATTGTTTACGATCCGACAGTCTTCGTCCGCCATTCTATCGACGCGGTAATCCATACCCTTCTCGAAGCCGTATTGCTTGTGGTCATTGTTGTGATTGTTTTCTTGCAAACATGGCGCGCCTCGATCATTCCATTTCTTGCGGTGCCTGTTTCTATTGTTGGAACATTTGCAATTATGCTCCTGCTAGGTTTTTCTATCAATGTACTTACACTTTTCGGATTGATCCTTTCGGTCGGGATTGTAGTCGATGATGCGATTGTGGTCGTTGAGAATGTCGAGCGAAATATCGAAGAGGGTAAAAAGCCACGTGAAGCCACCATTCAGGCGATGAAAGAAGTAACGGGTCCGATTATTGCCACCACCCTTGTGGTCGCAGGCGTGTTTATTCCCATTGCTTTTATCAGCGGTTTGACCGGAATGTTTTATCGCCAATTCGCACTGACCATTGTGATTGCAACAACCATTTCCATGATTAACTCTTTGACATTAAGTCCGGCCATGGCGGCGCTTTTGCTAAAGCCCCGCGAAGAGCAAAATGATCCGCTCACACGCCTTATTAACTTCCTATTCGGATGGTTCTTTAGAATATTCAACAAAGGCTTCGGCAAGAGCCAGCGCACCTACGAAAAAAGTGTCGGCATTTTTGGCCGCAGCAAATTTAT
>JBBKXC010000050.1:0-4326 GCA_037969275.1 Bdellovibrionales bacterium
CTCTTGGCCTGACCTATAATCATAAATATCTGCGTGATAATAATATCGCTTGGATTAAACCGACATTTACGCTGGATGAGGCGTATGAGATTTTATGCACGAAAGGCGCGCCGGAGGCCTCGCTTACCCCAGAATTGTAGAGGGTTATGTTGCGCATTTCTGGTTGAGCGTTTTAATTGACCGAGCTGCTCAATGTTATGTAATATTGGGTTATGTTAAGTGTAAATGGCCTCACATTAGTCTAAAATCGTTTTGGTTGCCCACACTGGAAATAGAGTGCTTTAAAATGCCAAATGTTCATGACTTTCAGCTAATTCCCTTGCGCGAATTGATGCATTACCCAGATATGTATGAAAGCTATAAGGAGCTTATAACGCAAGTAAGACAAATTTACACTCATGACCAAAAAATATTGTTGGGAGAGACGCCTAGAGAGCGCAGTCATATTTACGAAGAGCCCGTCCTTTCGAAAGAAGCGAAGTTTTTTGCCGCATCTGGCGAGACGCTGAGCGCCGAGAGCTTTGTTGATTGGGCGCATTCTGCTTCCGGGTATTGCCGAAAATGGAGCGAAAAAAGCTTTGAAATGCATCATGCTGTTTTAACAGATGCTAATAAGCAAACAGTTTACGGGCGCTCGGCTCTTTATATGCGTGAAGAAGAAGGCATGCATAATGGTAGCGGCTTTGATCTTATTCACCCTGCATACCGCAAGCAGGGGCTGGGGCATGTCATTTTAGCGCACCGATTTGCGCAAGCGCGTGCATGCGGCGCTGATATGCTAAAGCTTAATATTGATGAAGATAATAAGGGGTCTGTGGCGCGCATGAATAAGCTGATACGCGGAGGAGTCTATGGCTTTAAATCATCAGAGATGGATCGTTTGATCTATCGAGCCAAAGTCGATTTCTCACTGGATAGGGTGTATCAAATACTTACAACGCCCCAGCCGCCCGTCGAGGAATATGATTTTAATTTCGTGCCGTGTTAGATAAGACGTCCTAATTTTATAAAAACCTACTGGCTGACCCAGATAACGCGGGCGATCCATTGCACTTCGTTTTGGCGAAAAGCACGATCATCAAAGGCGGGATTAAGTGATTTCAGTTCGATCTTACTGGCCGTTTGGCGTTGCAATTCCTTGAGCAGCACTTCACCGCCCGTTGTTTTGGTCACCACGCGATCACCGCGCCGAAGCTGCGCCGCCGGAGAAACAATCAAGATATCACCCTCACGGTAAAGCGGTTCCATTGAATTGCCGGAAACCTCAATCGCGAAGGTGTGTTCATCCTTATCGCTTTGCGGGTGCGGGAACGTAATATGATCCCAGCCATCGCCCTCAGGATACCCATCTTCGTCGAAATACCCCTCAAGCCCGGCTTGTGCAAAGCCGATAACGGGAATAGTGCGTGGCCCCGCCGCGCCGCCGCTATGCCCCGTGCCGTCCCCATCAATGAGCGCAAAGAAATCATTCATCGTTGCGCCCGTAACGGCAAGTACCTTGGAGATGCTTTCAGTGGAGGGCCAGCGCGGTTTGCCATCGGGGCTCACGCGCTTGCTTTTATTAAAGGAGGTTGGATCTAATCCTGATTTTTTTGCCAGCCCCGAGGGGGAATAGCCGCAACTTGAAGCGAGGCGGTCTAGGCCTCTCCAGACATCCGAATGTGTAAACATGGCGGGCTCCTCTTCTCTTGTTTAGTCTATCTTGGGAATACAATCCCATTGTATGCACATAAAGTAAATAGGAAAAAAATCATATTTTATCTTGACACTCTAGGAATTTTATATCATAAACATGAACATAAAGTGAACAAATATATTTGAAAGGAACTCAATATGAGTGATGACAAGAAATTTTTTCCTATTTCCCGTGAACGGGAGAGCGTTCCTTACGAAAGCGCCGAGGCGGCGTGGTTCTGGTTCGTTATGGCGCAGCAAGCCAGAAATGACGGTGCGCGCATTGCAGCGGGGCAGGGTCTCTACACCCGCCCATGTGAGCCGATGGATATTCTTAAAGTGGCCGAGCGCCTATACCGTAACCGCATGCTGGTCATGGATCACTTCCATGTGCTGCGCCATTATGGCCGCAGGCAATATGCGCCCGATGTTAGGCGCGTTAAGGAACAAAGAGCGCATAAGTTTTGGAGCGAAGCCATGGAGCGGATCGAGCCGATTCTTATTCGCAAAGGTATTGTCGAAAAGCTTGGAGGAGCCGGGTATCAGAACTGGGCGCGAGACGCTTCTATCTATGAAAAGGTGGCCGCAGAATGAGACAGTACCGCATCAATGAAAGAGATATCCAGCAGGCCTGGGTTGTGTTTAGCGGCGAAAGCGAGCTTCGTTGGCTTAAATTTCTAAAGCCCGGCTATCGTCACTGCTTTTTACTGCTCAATGATGGGCAATGCTGGGTGAGTTATGATCCGATGTCGCACCATACTGACATTATCGTCCACCATATGCCGGTCTTTTTTGATTTGCCGGGCTGGTTGGCTGGGCGGGGGCATAAGGTTGTTAAGACCGAGCTTTGCAAATCCAACACACGCCCCGCGCCCTTCGGCTTTTTTAGCTGCGTTGAGGCGGTGAAGCGGGCGCTTGGTATTCATGCGCTTCGGGTTCAAACGCCGTGGCAGCTGTATCGCCATTTAGAGCATAAAAGTAACACCACACAAAAGGAGACATTCCATGGGAAGCCTTACCTCACGGCCTAAAGTGCCGAGCTATCAACCGACTACGCAAGTGATTTATGTGCCTGCGCCAACGCAAAGCGTGATGACGAGCCCGAGCGTCACGACGTCGCCAACGAGTGGCACAGAAACCCCGCAGGATAATAGCGCACAAGTGAAGGCCGATAATCTGCTGAACCGTGATCGCAGCCGTTTTGGCACAATCACCACAAGCTTTCGCGGGCTTCTTAGCCTTACAGGTCAAAATAGCGGGCGTAAAACCCTATTGGGAGAATAGAAATGAGCATCATTAAAACACATACCGCCGAGACGGAGCCTTCCGATATTCGCGCTGGATTGGAGCGGCTTATTGGGCGTTTCGATCGAGCCAAAACGCGCCGCCAGAAATGGGAACCGCTCTGGCAGGATTGCTATGATTTCGTATTGCCGCAGCGCGGAGGCTTTAACGGCATGGAGCAAACGGGAAAAAGCGGTGTCGAGAAAATTTTTGATGCCACCGCCATGGACGCCGCCGATCAATTGGCCGCAAGCTTGCTCGGCAATTTAACGCCGAGCTGGTCGCAGTGGTTTGGCTTGAAACCGGGGCCTGATTTAAGCCCCGCAGAGGCCGAAGCTTTATCGCCTGTTCTGGAGAAAGCCGCCAAGACAATTCAGGATCATTTTGATCGCTCTAATTTTGCCGTTGAAATTCACCAATGCTATCTAGATTTGATTATTGGCGGTACAGCCTCACTCTGTTTCGAGGAAAATGACCCGGGCAGTTTTTCCGCCTTTCGCTTTAACGCCATCCCGCTCTCCGATATTTATCTGGAGGAGGGTAATGGCGGCTATTTGGATGGGACTTACCGGATATTGCCTTTAACGCTCTCGCAAATATTGGAGCGCTATCCCTTTGCCGAACTGCCCGCCAAGCTCATTAAAGAGGGCGAGAAAGATCCGCAAAGTCATTTTAAAGTGATGGAGACAATTCTGCCAGAGGGCATGGGCTATAATTTTGTGAGCCTGCTCATGGAATTTGGTCATGATCCGGTACTACTGCAAAGCGCCAAAATTGCGGCCTCACCGGTGATTAATTTTCGCTGGTTGAAATCGCCGGGCGAGATTTATGGGCGCTCGCCGATCATGAAAACGCTTCCTGATATTAAGACGGCGAATAAGGTGGTGGAGCTTATACTCAAGAACGCCTCTATCGCCGTGACGGGAATTTGGCAAGCGGATGATGATGGTATTTTAAACCCCGCCAATATCGAGCTTTCTCCGGGGAGCATTATTCCAAAAGCCGTAGGTTCGAAAGGCTTGCAACCGCTAGAAATGCCGGGGCGCTTTGATGTCTCCGAGTTGATGCTCGATAGCTTACGTGGCCGTATTCGCCATGCTCTTTTGACTGATCGCTTGGGGCCATTAACCGCGCCGCGTATGACCGCCACCGAGGTTATTGAGCGCAGCGCCGAAATGTCGCTCTTGCTTGGCGCAACGTATGGGCGGTTGCAGAGCGAGCTTCTGACACCCCTCATTAAGCGCGCCTTCAGTATCCTTAAGCGCCGCGGCGAAGTGCCGGATATTGCGCTGGATGGACGTCTGGTTTGCGTGGATTACCGCTCACCTCTAGCGCGCTCTCAAGGGCAGCGCAATGTGCAAAACACGC
>JBBKXC010000051.1:0-12467 GCA_037969275.1 Bdellovibrionales bacterium
TTATCGCGTAAGCGGTAAATCCAGTAATTGGACATGACATGCTCGACATAGGCTCTTGTTTCAAAGGCAGGGATCATCTCGATAAAGAGGAGCGGATCGACATCGTCTTCAATCTGCGCATCCCATTTTTGAAGATTGCCGGGGCCAGCGTTATAGGCCACCAAAAGCTTGATAATATCGCCGCCGATCAGTGGATTTTTCAGTAAGCGCTTGATGTAATACTGGCCGATATCAAGGTTTACTTGCGGATTCATCAGTTTATAGCGCTTCTTATCTCTATAATCCTTGCCCGTAATATAGCTGGCGGTCGAAGGCATAAGCTGCATAAGCCCCGTAGCCCCGCTAGAGCTACCAGCATAAGGATTGAAATGCGATTCTTGGCGCATAATGGCGTGAATGAGCGATGGATCAATCTCATAGCCTTTGGTCGGCTCCCACGGCCCCGTTGGGTAGAGCGCCATATCAAAGAAATCTTTTTGCTCCGCATCTGAAACGATAGAGCCCACGCGGTAAGCCAAAGCGGGTAAATTGGCGAAATCGGCATAAGCCAGAAGCGCCGTATAAAGCTTATCACTTTGGCTCGGATCCATGCGCGTCAGTTCAATTTCCGCTAAATGATTTTGCCCTGCCGCAACCAGAGCCAGCGCGCGGCGGCCTTGCGGATTACCATTGATAATTTTGAAATAATCGCGCGTAAAAGTCGGCATCTGCCAATTGAAATCATAATCGCGCCCCAAAGCACGCGCCGCCAGCAATCCGTAGAATGTGCGCGGATGGCTATAAGCGACATTCAGCCATTCACTCACCTCTTTGACATTAGAGGTGCGCATATGCGCACGCGCAGCCCAGAAGGCCGCAGCCGCAGCGTTCCAGCCAGAGGAATATTCAGAATTCGCCGTAATGGCAAAATATTTGGCGGCGTCCGTATAGCGCTCCTTGCGCCAGCTCACAAGCCCCGCCGTCCACGCAGCCATCGGGACTTTATCGCCAGAGCGCGCAATCAGCATCCGCGCCAGCGTCAAAGCTTGATCTTCCTTGCCGGTAAAGAAATAACCAGTGGCAATACGCGCCTTTAAAATATCTTTTTCCGTGTCATCCATATAGAGCGTTGCCTTATGGCCTTTGAATACATTGAGCGCATGGCTTGGTGAGCCTTTACGCACATGAGATTCAACTTCGCGCTGAAGCTGGGATACAAGCGTATTTTGTTCTGCGCTGCGCTTAACCGTACCGCGATAGCTCTTGGCGCGGTCTACAGTTGGCTCGCGCACAATACCGATGCCTGAGAATTTAACAGCCTTACGAATAGAGCCGCCAAAATCCTTCGGTTTACGTGAAGAGGCCATTTTATAAATATTCTCGGCCCCAGGATGATCAGCATAAAGATCGAGCCAATATTTGAGTTCTTCGAATGTCGTCTTATAAGCGGTGGGATGCATATAGCGCTGATATAGAACATGCCCGAGTAAGCGCTCGTCTTTCAGATTTTTCAGTTCGGCATCCGCCTTGGCTATTTGGCCCTGCGATTGAAAAGCAAATATGCGCCCATAGACCTCCCCCTGCCCCTTGCTCAGAGGCTCGAGAGGATCAGCAGCGCCTTTAGGCTTTACGATATGCGAGGGCGTGCGCGCTTCATCGGCAACCATTACAGGCTTTTGCTCAGGCAAAGCCTTATCGCTCGCAGCAGGCTTATGTGCAGGTAGCGGTACAACCAATGTCAGAGGCTTGCGATCGGGCGCAGGCGTGGGGATTTCCGCCTGCGTGTTCAAAGGCAATAAAAGCATCCCAAGCGCTAAAAACAGCGCGATTCTTGGTTTGGTATTTTTCATGATGCGGATGATTTATACCAAAAAAGGCATTTTGTCCAGTCAATTCCGGAAATAAAATTGTCATAATGCGATATTTTGTTGCGGCGCCGCATAAAAAATAAGTAGAAAACTAAAGACTCCGCAGCTTTTGCTTAAGGGAAAGCATGTCTTCCCAGACCGCTCTTTTTTGGGCCGGATTGCGCAAAAGATAGGACGGATGGAAGCTCACAATTGCAGGAATAGAAGCTCCGCCGCCCTGAAGTTCGGGCGTTTGGGGCATATAATCATGCCATTTCTTGCGCATTTTGGAGAGCCCGTCCGTGCGTCCAAGCAATGCTTTTGCAGGAATAGCGCCGCAAAGAATAATAACTTTAGGCTGCGCGAGCTGGATATGGCGCTCTATGAATGGCAAGCTAGCCTCGATCTCGCCGGGCGCAAGGGTGCGGTTACCAGGGGGGCGCCAATTCAAAAGATTGGACAGATAAACGCCCTGCGCCGCGTCATCCGCGCTGCGATCAAGGCCAATCGCCTTTAGAATTTTATCGAGCAATTGCCCATGCATGCCGCCAAAAGGTTTGCCCGTGCGATCTTCATCATCACCCGGCGCTTCGCCGATCAGCATGACGTGCGCATTAGGGTTTCCATCGCAAAACACCATATTGGAAGCTGTTTTTTTCAAACCGATTCCATCAAAGCCCGCGATAATTTCAGAAAGCTCTTCGAGCGTGTTAGCGCTCTTAGCCAACTTCGCCGCCTCTAAGCGCGCATCAGCAGCGCCCAGCATAGGCGCCGCGCCAACAAAGGCGGGCGCATTATCCGATTGAGGTTGCGGCGCGCCAGAAAGAGGCGCTGCGCTTGGCATAGCACTAGCAGCGCTCATGGCAAAGCGATCAAGCACATCGCTGGCTAGCGCTTCATCAACGCCGCTTTCCAAATACCATTCCAATGCTGCTTTATAGGCTTTTTGTTCCATGTCACTTTAACTAGGCTTCGCCTTGCCATTTATTGCAAGACAATTATATCGTTCTCTATAGAGGCGCGTAGCTTTTTAAGGTAGAATACCCTAGCGCAAAATAAAAGAGGTCTTCGCAATAAATGCCCTATTCAATTCGTTCCGACAGGGAAAATATGGAATTCGATGTCGTAATCGTAGGGGCTGGCCCCTCCGGCCTCGCCTGCGCCATCCGTTTGAAACAGCTTGGCGATGCCGCTGGCAAAGAGCTTAATATCTGCGTTCTTGAAAAAGGATCTGAAGTTGGCGCGCATTTGCTCTCCGGCGCGGTGTTCGAGCCCAAAGCATTAAACGAGCTGATTCCCGATTGGAAAGAAAAAGGCGCGCCGCTCACCTGCGAAGCCAAGAAAGACAAATTCCTTTTTCTGACTAAATCCGGAGCGTTCAAGCTCCCTACCCCACCGCAGATGAAAAATCACGGCAATTACATTATATCGCTCGGCGCGCTAGGCCGCTGGCTGGCGGAACAAGCCGAGAGCCTTGGCATCCAAATATTCCCCGGCTTTGCAGCCTCCGAAGTGCTTTACAATGAAAGTGGCGCGGTAATTGGCGCGGCAACAATGGATCGCGGCTTTGATAAGGATGGCAATAAGACCGATAGTTTTGAAGCGGGTTACGAGCTTCACGCGCGTCAAACCATCTTCGCCGAAGGGGCGCATGGCTCACTCACCAAAGCTCTTATACAAAAATATGATCTGCGCAAAGACAGCGACCCGCAAACCTACGGCCTTGGCATCAAGGAGATTTGGGAAATTGATCCAGCAAAGCACGATAAGGGCGCAATCACACATACACTCGGTTGGCCAATGGATAGTAAAACTTACGGCGGCTCATGGATTTACCACATGGAGAACAACCAGATCTCAATTGGTTTCGTTGTCGGGCTGGATTACAAAAACCCTTATATTTCGCCTTATCAGGAAATGCAGCGCTTTAAAACGCACCCCAAAATCAAGCCGCTCCTAGAGGGCGGCAAGCGCATAGCATATGGCGCGCGTGCACTTGTCGAGGGCGGCTTTCAATCCTTGCCCAAACTGACCTTCCCGGGCGGGCTTTTAATCGGCGATACAGCCGGATTCCTGAATACGCCCAAGATCAAAGGCAATCATACCGCTATGAAATCGGGCATGGTCGCCGCCGAGAGCCTTTTCGCCACTCTGGAGAACACCGAGTACGGCCAAGAATGCAGCAGCTACCCTGAAAACCTAAAAAAATCATGGCTCTGGAGTGAGTTAAAATCAGTGCGCAATATTCGCCCCGGCTTCCAAAAAGGCTTATGGTTTGGTCTTGTGAACGCAGCTTTCGAAACTCTATTGCGCGGACTGTCTCCTTGGACATTAAAAAACCATGCCGACCACAAGGAAATGCTCCCCGCCAGCCAATGCGCGCGCATTGATTACCCGAAACCTGACGGCGTGCTAACATTTGATCGCCTGACATCTGTGTCTTTTTCGAACACCAATCACGCAGAAAACCAACCTTCCCACCTCAAACTTAAGGATCCATCAATACCTGTTGATGTAAACTTGAAGCTATATGACGGTCCCTCGCAGCGATACTGCCCGGCTGGCGTCTATGAATTTGTGAAGGATGAGCACGGCAAGGATAAATTCCAAATTAATGCGCAAAACTGCGTACATTGTAAAACATGCGACATAAAAGACCCGTCCCAAAATATAGATTGGACCGTGCCTTATGGCGGCGATGGCCCGAATTATCCGAATATGTAGAAGAAGAATAAAGACGAAATGCCTGATAAAAAAATGACTAAAGGAGCCGGAAGCTTGAAATTGATTATATCCCTCCTTGCTGGAGCTGCGCTTGGTGTAGGCGCTTATGCGCTGACCAAAGATCAAAGCGGCAGCCTCATCCCTGCCTCGCTCGAATCACAAGCGCAAATGGCGCTGAATCAACCTGCTTACAACACCTTAAGCTCCAATATTTTCCAACCGACAGGTTTCGCCGGACAATATCTTTCAGGCTTCCACGCGCAGAGCCACCACGATTGGAAAAACGCCAATCAATATATGCAGCAAAGCCTGTCTTATGACGGCGAAAACCCCGCGCTCATTAAACGGGCGATTATGCTCGCCATCGGCTCTGGCAATTACGAGCGCGCATTTCAACTCGCGCATAAGCTCTCGGCTGGCGAAAACGACGAATCTATAGGTGAGCTTTTTCTTGCCGTCGAAGCTCTCAAAAAAGAGGATTATGCCGCCACGAAACAAACCCTAGATAGCATGACAAATGGCGGCATCGCCGATTTCGTTAAGCCTCTTCTTTATAGCTGGATGGAAGCCGCTAAAGGCGAACTCAACACTGTTACACTTCGTAAAAATGCTATTCATATGTCGCATGGCATCTTGATTGCGCATTATCTGAAAAATAATGATCAGACCGAAAATTTAATGGCGGAATCTTTGGCGCTCGGCGGAATCACCGTGAATGAGCTTAAGCGCATGGCAGAGATTTATCTGGATATAGGCCGCAAGGAAAAAGCCGAGGCTATATTCGAGCAGCTCTCTAAAGTTATGCCTACAGACCCTGAAATAAAGCAAACCCTTGCCGCCTTGAAAGAGGACAAAGAGGTTAAGGGCTATAGCGGCATTGCTAGCGCGCAGGACGGCGTAGCGCTGGCTCTTTACGACATGGCGAAGCTTTTCTATCAGGAAAATAGCGATGACAGCGCCCATATTTTTGCGCAGATGTCGCTCTATCTCAATCCTGTTGATGTTGATACGCATATTATGCTGGCCGGTATTGCGGCGCGTAATGAGCGCTATGACGAGGCCATCGCTTATTATGATGCGATCAAGCCCGAGAGTTCTTATTACACGCAAGCACAGCGTGAAATCGCCAACCTTCTAGAGGAGAGCGGCCGCACGGACAAAGCTATCGCGGCGCTGCAAAATCTGGCCGAGATTAAAAAAGACAAAGAATCCCTAATTAGCATCGGTGATATTTACCGCCGCAGCGAAAATTTCCCCGAAGCGATTGCGGCCTATAACCGCGCCGAAAAGGAAATCGGTAAAGATAAAATTCTCCCCGATTACTGGCATCTTTATTATGTGCGCGGCATGGCGCTCGAGCGTAATGGCGATTGGGCGCTGGCCGAAAAAGATTTAGTTGGCGCGCTGGAATTTAATCCAAACCATCCTTATGTCCTGAATTATCTCGGCTACGCTTGGGCAGATAAGGGAGAAAATCTCGACAAGGCGCGCGATATGATTAAAAAAGCGGCGGCGCTTCAACCGGAAGATGGCTATATCACAGACTCCTTGGGCTGGATTTTATACCGTGATGGCAATTATACCGACGCTGTTAAATATCTCGAAAAAGCAGTTGAGCTTTTACCGTATGACGCCGTTATCAATGACCATTTAGGCGATGCCTATTGGAAAACCGGGCGGCGCCTAGAAGCAAAATTTCAATGGGAGCGCGCAAAGAACAGCGTCAAAAATGACGACACACTTTTAAGCGCATTAGAAGTAAAGCTTGAAAACGGCTTGCCAGCAAACAATTCCAGTATTATGCAGGCCAATAACGCTTCGGAAGAAAAATCGGAGCTCGAAACAAAAACGCCTTAATAATAAACCTCAAAAGCAAACGCACAGCACTCATTCATGAACGCTCACGCACTCAAACCCTTGCGGATTTTTGCCCCCGCCAAGATTAATCTTTATCTGCATATAACGGGGAAGCGTCACGACGGCTATCACGAGCTGGATTCGCTCATTAGCTTTGCCGATATTGGCGACACCATCACAATCGAGTTTGCAGATCAGATTGATTTTCAAACAAACGGCCCCTTTGGCGCAGCCTTCACGCCCTCAGATATTATCAATGCGCCCCACTCGCCTAATCTTGTTGTCCGTGCACTCTGGGCATTAGCCAAACTTGCCGAAATCAAACCATCGGTGAAAATAACGCTCGATAAACAATTGCCGCTCGCCTCCGGCATAGGCGGCGGCTCTGCCGATGCGGCGGCCACTATTTGGGGATTATGCGAGCTTTGGGGACTTCCTAAAAATTTGCCTGGCATCAATGATCTCTTGCTACAGCTCGGCGCCGATGTGCCGGTTTGCTATGCTTGCGAGACCGCGCGCGTTACTGGCATTGGCGAAATTCTGGAGCCCATAACGAATTTACCCGAAATCCCGCTCGTGCTCGTTAATCCAGGCAAGCCATGCGCAACAAAAGATGTATTTCAGCGCTTGCAAAAAAGCGTGAAAGCGCCGACTTATCTACCGCCAGACTTAGATGATATTTACGATTTTTGTGATTTTTTAAACCAACAAAACAATGATCTTGAAACCCCCGCGCGCCAGCTCGTACCGGAAATTGGCAATGTCCTAAATGCAATTGCAGCCAATAAAGACTGCTTGATTGCGCGTCTATCCGGCTCCGGAGCGACATGCTTTGGCCTCTACGACACGCCTGCGCAAGCGCAAAGCGCTGCAAAAGCCATATTGAGCGATAATCCCGATTGGTGGGTACGCCACGGGCTTGTAAATCTTTCGGGGCGCTACTAGAGAGTAGCCCTAGGGATTTGCGCCAATTTCTTGAAATCCGGCTTCCATATGCGCCAAAAGCGCGGGCGTTATATCCCCATTCGAACCTAAATTATTGCGGGATTGATAAGAGCGCACGGCGTCTCGCGTCATTGCGCCCTCAACGCCATCGGCGTGTCCCGGTGGTAAAAACCCCAGCGATGTAAGGCGCTCTTGCACCTTTGCTACAAGTGTAAGGCTTTCATCTGGAAGCTCAAAAACCGCAGGCGGAGCTGCGGCTTTTGGTTCTTGAAAGGCTGACGGTTTCATAACTTTAGCGTCAGCACCTAATTCAGTTTTTTTTTATTCTCTGATGTTTGCAGCACTTCCATGCCTTCAATAAGGCGATTTACATCACTGATGTTCATGCCAAGAGATTTCGCCAGTTGCTCAAGCGCCGCCTTGGCTTCAGGGCTGCCTTTGTCGGCGGCGCGTTTATACCACATCAATGCCGTATCAGGCTGCGCTTTACCAAGAAGGCCATTCTCATAGATCAAGCCAAGATTATAAGCGGCTTCCATGACACCTTGATTGGCTGCGTTTTCAAAAAAGACAGCGGCGCGCTGCGGATCATAGGAAACGCCGATACCTTCGATATAAGCAATACCGAGATTATACTGTGCCTCGGGATGCCCAAGGGCCGCGGCGGTTTTATACCAGATAAACGCCTTTTCAACATCTTGCTTCACGCCGATGCCTTGATGATACAGCACACCAAGATTATAGCGGGCATTGGCAACGCCGTTATGCGCGGCTTCGTCAAACCATTGCGCAGCGCGCTGGTAATCCTGACGCACACCGGCATGTCCGGCAACGTAAATAGCGGCCAGATCGTGCTGCGTTTCGGGATTGCCTTCAAAAGCACTGCGCTCAATTTCCATTATTTTTACAGGCAAAGACGAATCAGCTTTGATGCGCGCCGTTATCGGGCCATCCAGTTTGGATGGCAATTCAACGCGGCTTAGTTCCGCCATCAAATTTTGTGAAAATTCGCTCGATGGTCTCGAAGAAACAACAGGCTCGGCCAATGATACCGGCGCCTCATATGCGGCCACATCTTCTACAGATGTAACCTCTTCAGTTGCGGGGGCAGATTGCGGCTCGATCTCATTGAGCTGCGCGGCCAAAGCATCCGGATTTCCTTCCAGAGCGGCCAATAGTTGCTCTTCATTATTCAAATCAATCGCGCCAATATCATTAGGCACCATTTCATTTTGCATGGACGTTTGAATAGGCTCTTGCGCCTGCTGCTGGTGCCCTTCGATCATCGAATCAAATGCGCTAACGGCTTCCGGGGACAACGCTGTTTCGCTAGAATAATCAGTATCTTGCGTTATAGAGGCACTTTCATAAGTGCCTCTATCATAAGACATTGGCTCGTCAATATTATTGCTTGCGGTGCCAAATGATGGCATCGAAAATTCCGGCATCTCGAACGACATATTAAAGGCGTCAGGTTTTTGCACTGTCGAAACAAACCATCCAAGAAGCGCCGCGCCCAACACAATCATGCTCACGGAAGTTGCTTGCATGCGCATGGGCTTTTGCCACCATGGAATATCCTGATACTGCTCGGCCTGTGGCATGTAATGATTTGCATTATCCTGCCCTAAAGCAGCCTGCGTAGCGGGATAGCCAGAACCCATTGCAGCATTCTGGTCGGTCAAAAGTACCATCGCGCGAGCGTTTAACGCCTCATTTGTTTGCAATACAGTTTCTTCGATGCGTTCGAGCTTGCGCAGCAAGCGGGAACGATCCTGCACAGCTTTTTCTATTTTACGCTCAAGTCGCGTTGCGACTGTTATGCTTTCCTCGACACGCTCGCCAAGCATTTTTTGCGAATCTTCATTTTTATTAATACGAAGAAGAATTTCCTTAGCTTGACGCTGCTGATTCTGCTCGAGTTTTTCCCATTTAATGCGGTTACGCTCTTCGGATTGAAGGTTTTGTGCTTGCTGTTTTTTCACCAGAGATTCGGTACGCTCGGCGCGCTCTTCAATTTCGGCGATCAGGCGGCGGGCTTCTTCAAATTCCTGAAAGGTTTCCTTACTGAGCTTTTCCGCTTCTTCAATACGCTTGCCGGACACGTTGCCGCGCTCACTTAATTGTTTGCGAATACTTTCCGATTCGACTTCCTGCTTTTTCGTTTTATCCTGCAAGGCCATAACCATAGCTTTGTAAGTCTCTAACTCTTGCTGGAGCTTGTCACGATCTGCTTGCGTGCCTTGAAGGCGTTGATTGAGTGACTTCAATAGGGCAATAATTTGCGCTTGCTGAACAGCGCCGCCTTCCGGCTTTTTCAGCGGCGGAGGGGAAGCCGTATGCGTAATCGGGTTCGAGGCACCTGCTGTCGCTGCTGCCACTGCCCCGTTTTCGGTTAAATTCTGGAAGAATACACGTCCTTCCGTTGTTCTTTTGAACCCCATTATTTTTACTCAATTCGCTATTTATATCCAATAATATAGAATTATAGAGTGTTTAGGAAAATTGCACCAAGAAATTTCTGCAAAACACTCCACACCCCTCGCCAAAACCGCACAAACCCTACAATGTGGAACTAAACCTAATGCATGCCTGTTGGCAAAGAAGACAATCTAAAAAGGAATTTTCATGGAGCGAGCCTTTCACATCTACATTAACAATCAGTCTGGCTTCGTCATAAAAAACGGCGAAGAGGCAATTGAGACCGTCATAAGAAACTCCGGAATCCCTTTGGATTCCCTCAACTTTATGGAACCTGACGCGCTGTTCTCTTTATTGAATAATGAGGACTTAAGCGACAAATCCCTGCTCATTGGCGGCGGTGATGGCACGATTCGCAGCATTGCAGCCATTGCGCTTAAGAAAGGCTTTTCTTTTGGTCTATTGCCTATGGGCACTATGAATCTTCTAGCGCATGACCTTGGCATCCCGCTCCCCTTAAGCAAAACTATGGAAGCCTATAAAACATCCACGAAAGACATCGCCATTGATGTAGGCATGGTCAACGGCGAAAATTTCCTGTGCTGCGCAGGAATAGGCATAATGCCAGAAGCTTCGAAATACCGCGAAACACTGCGGAAAAACCGTGATATTACAATGCTCCCTAAACTAACGGCCTTTATTCTAGAGCATATGAATATCGAGCATTTTACGGCTATAGAAATGACAATGGCCGGACGTCGCCGCCGCTTGAAAACATCCTCGCTTGTGATCTCTAATAATCGTTTTGCGCAAAAAGAGGGCTGGGCGCCCAGCCATGAAAATTTCAAAAAGGCCAATCTTCAGGACGGCGAGCTTGGCATCTATGTCTTAAAGGCCAAAAACTGGTTTGATAAAATCCGTATATTGTTCAAGCTGGGCTTAGGCGGCTGGAAGAATGATCCCGTTATATCGGAATGGGCCAGTAAAGAGCTAAAGGTAAATACCAGCAAAAAAGAAGAGCTTGTCTCATTAGACGGCGAGCCCTACACAATTGCAACGCCGCTGCACTTTACAGTTAAGTCACATTCTTTAAACATTCTCATCCCCCATATAAGTGAGGAAAATGCAGCATGACCGATCACGGCTTAACAGATACGCTCAATGTCATTCGCGATGACACAAAAAAAGGCGAGGACATTAGTATTGGAGATCTAGTCGATGCCTTGAACTCGCGCGGCTACGGTCCACTTCTGATCGGCCCCGCGCTACTGACTGTACTACCGACCGGCGCGATACCTGGCGTACCGGCCATTAGCGCTCTAATGATCATTTTTATTTCGGTGCAGATATTGTTAGGGCAATCGCATCCATGGTTACCAAAACGCATCAAGAAATTTTCGTTCTCCCGCAAAAAATTCATTGCTGGGCTTGATAAAATCAAGCCCTATACAGAGTTCATCGACTCCTTTTTCTACCCACGCCTAGAATTTTTAACCCGCAAAGAATTGAAACCGTTCATTGCTATTTTATGCATTATACTTTCGCTAGGCATCATTGTTTTAGGATGGATCCCCTTCCTCGCAATGATACCGGCTAGCGGAATTTTGCTACTCGGCCTAGGGCTGAGCGCACGCGACGGTCTTTTGGTTGCCCTTTCTTTTTGTGTTATGGTGGGAAGCTTGGCTACGCTTTATTACATGTGGTCTGGCATTTTCGGAGGATAAACCATTGCCAGATTTTAAAATCATTCATCTCTCCGACCTTCATTTCGGCACACATCAGCCAGACATCACAAGCGCGACCCTAGAAGCCATCAAAGAGCAAAAACCTGACCTTGTGGTTGTGAGCGGTGACTTCACCCAAATCGGCAGTGAAGCCGAATTTAAACAGGCGCGCGCTTTTCTGGATAGCCTCCCAGCGCCTGCATTTTGCGTACCGGGCAATCACGATGTTCCCCAGCGCAACCTCGTGCAGCGCTTCTTCCACCCTTACAAAAAATATAAAGAGTTTATAAACCCAGATCTTTGCCCGACATATGAGAGCAGTGTTATAAAGCTAGCTGGCATTAATTCGGCGCGCCGCGCTTTAGCGCATTGGAATTGGGCGAATGGCGCTATCTCTGCGGAGCAATTGGCGGGACTAAAACCAATCTTCAGTGCAGCGCCTGTAAACCCTCCGATTCCATGGCGTATCTGCACATTTCACCACCCCGTCCATAAGGTGCAAGATATGCCCCTTGATGTAACGGTGTTCGGCGGCAAGCAAACCATCCAAACGCTAAAGGATTTAAAGATAGACCTTGTTCTGACCGGCCATGTTCACCACGCCTCTATCACCACGCTTGGGGACGAGAAACATCAATGCATCTACCTCAGCGCTTCTACGGCACTTTCTCACCGTCTAAGAGGGCAAGAGAACGGGTACAATGTTATCCGCTTTAAAGATAATGAAATGAAAATTGATATCTACGCTCGTAAAGAAGGCGCTTTTACACGTTTGCAGAAATTCCGCAAATTACGCGTCTAAAGATTAGCCCTTCTTTAAAGTAATAGTCTCTTCGGAAGCGTTCTCCTCAAACAAAGATTTTGCCAAAGATTCTGTCTGCTCTTTAGAAAGCTGAATGAAGAAAATATCTTTTTCCTGCACGACCTTGATCTCATTGTAAGGCACAGAATAAGTGCGCGGCTTATCGGC
>JBBKXC010000052.1:0-6890 GCA_037969275.1 Bdellovibrionales bacterium
CCAACAAAGGCAATGATGATGATGACCTTACGGCGATCAAATCTATCTGAAAGGCTACCGATTATAAGCGGAAGTATGGCGCTGCCGAGAACATAGCAGGCGACAAAAGCAGCGGTCCATGTGCTGGACTTGCCGAGCTCGCTGGCATAGACGGCGCCGATTCCAAAGATCGTTCCAGCGCAAAAGCCTGATATAAATACGCTATAGAGTGATAATGGCGAGCTTTTAAACAGGCTTTTAAGGGGAAGTGTCTCCGGCGCAGCGTAACCCGGAGCGGGTTTATTCGCCAGCGTAAGGGGGAGCAATGACAAGGAAACAAGCACGGAGATCAATACAAAGAGATCAATGCTGCCAAGCGGCGCGAGAACAATCAGGAATTGCCCGATGAAAAGTGAGCCGTGCAGTACAAATAGATATATGCCAAAGGTAAGGCCGCGTAGCTTGTTGGTCGAGATGCTGTTCAGCCAGCTTTCGGTAACAATAAACAAACCCGCAAAGCTGATCCCGCTAAAAACCCGCACGAATCCCCACGCCCACGGATCTACAAAGACCCCGTGCAAAAGTATGGTTGTCGAAGCAATTGACGCCAGCGCTGCAAAAACGCGGATATGGCCGACAGAGCCAATCATTTTCGGTGTGAGGTGGCAGCCAACAAGAAAGCCCGCATAATAAAGCGACATCACAATACCGGTGGTAAAGACGGAGAAACCTTCGAAACTGGCGCGTAGCCCAAGAAGAGTGCCTTGCAGACCATTGCCCATCATAATCATTGTGAGCCCTAAAAATAGGGGCCAGGCAAGAATGAGTGTCGGTTTGAGTTCGCGGCTTATCATTGTGATCGATCTATGATTTTGGTACAATAAACTTATACCCTCTTTTGTGGGGATGACAAGAAAGCATAAGACATGGCTGTTATGAAATTTTTGACTGTAAGCGCGTTTGGCTTGGCCATGTTGCTTTTTCCTACTCTAGGCAACGCCCAAAGCGCCTTTTTTAAAGCGCCATCAGGCATTGAACTCGGCGTGCCGGAGGGCACAATGCTTCCCCATGATTTGAGCGGTGTAGATCAGAATGACCGGGAAGTTAATCTTGAAAAATTAACCGGCGATAAGGGGATTATCCTTTATATTGTGCGCTCTGCCGATTGGTGCAAACATTGTATTTTTCAGCTGGAAGAAGTCTCTAAAAAAGGCTCTATGATTGAAGATGAAGGCTATAATATCGTTGTGCTCAGCCATGATGACCCGAGTAAGCTCGCGCGCTTTACTCGTAAATATGACTTTCCATACCCTATGATTTCCGACCTAAGCTCTGAAATAATTCAAGCTTTTGATCTATTGAATAAGGGATATTTGAAGGGTACGAGTTACTATGGTGTTGCGCATCCTGCAATTTATGTTGTTGCTCCGGATGGGCTGATCCTCAGGAAATTGTTTAATGACGACTTCAAAGTGCGCCCAACCGTGGAAGATATTTTGCGTGTTATCAATAATTTAGGCATGCAAAGCGAGAGCGTTAAGCGCTAATGTTAATTTTTCGTTAAGAAATAATATTTCTTTATTGTGCCGTGCAAAACAAGATTGTTTTGAATTTGAGCTAAATATCAGGTATTCTGCTAACATTCAAGTTTACACATTAGTAGGAGAACATCATGAAAGCAATCGCATCAGCTTCTGGCGGCGTAATTTTTATTCCCGAAACAGTGACAAGAAAGAGCGCCGATATTTCCAATGATAATACCGGCAAAGCCGATAAAAAATAGGCATCGCTTCCTTTAAAATTATTTTAAAAGCCGTATCTATCCAGATGCGGCTTTTTTCATGAGTGTGTCGCTAAAGTAATATTGGTGCGGTGCAAAAAAACTCTTGTCATTTGATGTCTTGGGGGCTTAGGATTAGGAAAATTAATAATAAGTAAGGTCACGGTAATATGAATTTATCTAAAGTAAAAATCGGCGATGATGTTCCCAATGAAGTGAATATGATTGTTGAAAACCCACTGGGCGGTATTCCGGTAAAGTATGAACTTGATAAGGATGCGGGGGCCATGGTGGTGGATCGTTTCCTGCACACCTCCATGACATATCCCGGTAATTACGGTTTTATACCGCATACGCTCTCAGGTGACGGTGATCCGGTTGATATTCTGGCTATTGGCCGCACGCCTGTTATGGCGGGCGCTATTATGCCAGTGCGCCCTGTCGGCGTTCTTTTGATGGAAGATGATGGCGGTCAGGACGAAAAGATCATTGCCGTTCCGGCGCCGCGCGTTCACCCTTACCATGATAATGTTGAAGACTATCTGGATTTGCGCGAGATTAACCGTCAAGCGATCGAGCATTTTTTCAGCCATTATAAAGATCTTGAAAAAGGTAAATGGGCAAAGACGCTCGGCTGGCGCGGTAAGGATGAAGCTAAGCAGCTCATACTTGATGGCATTGAGCGCGCCAAGAAAATGGAAAAGGCCGCTTAAGGCTTTTCTTTAAAACGAAAACTTATCCAGAACAACAACGTTCTCATAGCCAAGGGCCGCCAGATATTGCGCGGCCTTTACGCTGCGCACATTTCCGGCACAGACAAAGGCGAGGAGCTTGTTTTTAGGAAGCTCTTCATGGCGCGCCGGAATTTCAGAAACCTCTATATGCAGCGCGCCCGCAATCGGGTCGGCGGCAAGCTCGGCATCGGTGCGCACATCGACAATAATGTGATCGCGTGTTTTAAGCTCTTCTAGGGATAGCATGTCAATCACAGGGTGTGGCTCCTTTTTGGTGTCCCAATTTTTACCATCATGCACGCAGTGCGGGCAAGCCGGATTTTTGGGCACGTTAAAATTATTCATGCGGTGGGTTTTATAATCAAGGCTGAGAAACATTCCTGGCTGCGTATCCTCTATTTCAGCCAGCAGCATCAAGGTTAGATGCGCCTGATAAAGCCCTGTAAGCCCTGCGGCGCTCCCGAGAACGCCCGCCTCATTACAATTGCGGGCATCGTGGGGCAGGGCGGGGAACAGGCAGTGGTAACAAGGTTTATTCGCAGCAAAACCAGCAAAAATTCCGCATTGGCCAGCATATTGATTAACGCTGGCGGAGATAAGCGGCGTATTTGTTTTGATCGATAAAGTATTAAGCAGGGACTTTGTTTCGAAATTGTCAGACCCATCTAAAATAAGTGTGAAATTATCATTCGGCATATTTTGTGTGAGGCGCTCTGTTACTACATTGACGCGGGTATCGGGGTTTAGGCTTTGTACATATTGCGCAGCAATGACGGCCTTGCTTTGACCTGTCTCTGATGTTTTGAAAATTGTCTGGCGATGAAGATTGGTGATGTTAATGTCATCATCATCACAGATGGTAATTGTGCCTATGCCCGCACCCGCGATATAGGGCAGCGCCGCCGCGCCAAGGCCGCCCGCACCCAGCATAAAAATATGTGCGCCCCGTAATTTCTGCTGCGCCTGCATGGTGAAATCCGGTAGCGCTAAATGGCGCGCGTAGCGATCGTCGTCCATGCTCTTTAGCCCTGCTTTTCCTGATGCCAGAAGGGGCGATCAATGAGCGGTGTTGAGGGTGTTGCGCTTTCTTGCTGCGCGATCATGCCCGATAGATAGGCGGCGCGTCCGGCCTCCACCGCCTTGGCAAAAGCGCCCGCCATAAGCGCTGGCTCACCCGCCTTGGCGACAGCAGTATTTAAAAGAATGGCGTCATAGCCCATTTCCATGGCGGCGCTTGCATGTGACGGCGCGCCGATACCCGCATCAACAACCAAGGTGTGATTTGTAAAGCGCGCACGTAGTAGTTTGAGCGCATAGATATTATTAAGGCCGCGCCCAGAGCCAATCGGTGCGCCCCATGGCATTAAAATGCTGCACCCAAGATCGGATAAATTTTGCGCCAGAACAAGATCATCTGTCATGTAAGGGAAGACCGTGAAGCCCTTTTCGATAAGCTTTTCAGTGGCCTTTAATAATTTAAAAGGGTCGGGCTGGAGCGTGTAATCATCACCAATGACCTCAAGCTTGATCCAGTTAGTACCAAAAATTTCTCGCGCCATTTCGGCGGTGGTTATTGCATCTTCAATTTCATGGCATCCGGCTGTATTGGGCAGGACGGGAATGTCGAATGACTTGATTATATCCCAGAATTTCTGGCCCTTGCCGGCCGCATTTTCACGGCGCAGCGATACGGTTAAAAGGCCAGGCTGCGAAGCCTCAATCGCGCCGCGCAGAGCGTCCGGTGATGGGTAACCAGCCGTGCCCAGAAAGAGGCGCGATTTAAGAATTATGTCGTTAATAACAAGTGTATCTTTGGTCATGGTGCGCAGCATACAGAAAGCTTTTGTTGATGTCGTGTAAAATTATAATTCAATGACATCGTTAAAGAAAAGTGCGTCGTGCAAAGTCATATTACTCTTTAATTTTTGTACAACCTTATCAACGGAATCAGCGCAGGTGACTGTAATCTGCGCGCCGCCATTAGCGCCGGAATAATTCAGGTTCACATATAAATCATATATCCGGCCTGTATAGGATGTTGAATACGCGGATTTAAGCTGAGATTGTGCCAACTCGATAGCCATGCGCGCCGCATTTTCCATTTCTTCTGCTTCCGAATGATTGTCGCGCGCTGGATAAAGTACGCATTGGCTCATTACACCGCTGCGACCAAGGCCATCGGGTGGCTCTGAAGAATTGCTGAATTCATATTTTAGGGCTGCGCTCATCACAGGGAAAATACAGCAGGCGCACACTTATGTCAATGGGCTTATCCGCCTTGCATGGGCGCAAGTATTTCGATCATGTCGCCTTCATCCAAAAAGGTTTGCGCCCAATCGCCTTTCGGGATTACGGTGCGGTTTTTGGCCACGGCGATCATCATGCCGATCACCTCTTCTTGAGCCAGCACGTCGTATAAATTCAAAGGCGCATCAAAATCTTTAGGCAGCCCGTTGATTGTCAGTTTTATCCGTTTTGTGTCCATCAAATAAACTTTCATATTTATGCGTTTGGCCTGCTACTTTTGCGGTAATAATTTCGGCGATAAGCGGCGCCAATAAAAATCCGTGGCGGAACAATCCATTTGCGGCAATGATCGTCCCGTGTTGTGTGATGCGCGGCAAATTATCAGCATAAGCGGGACGTATGCCCGCTGCAATTTCGATTATTTCCGCCTCGCCAAAGCTGGGGTGCAGGGCGTAAGCCGCGCTCATTAGTTCCAGTGCGGAACGCAGCGCGACATGATCTCCCGCCTCGCTTTCGATGATGGTGGCCCCAATCATAAACACACCATCCCCGCGCGGCACAATATAGAGCGGATAGCGCGGATGCATAAGGCGCAGCGGCCGCGAGAGTTTAAACTCGGGATTGCGCACAATGAGAATTTCCCCTTTAACGCCCCTTAAACCCGCATCATTGGCGCCCATGCCGCGGCAATCGACAATAAAATCTGCGGTTATGTTCTGTGGTTCCGCGGCCTCTTGTTTGAGGCGTATTTTCGGGAGCAGGGCGCCAGCAAGCGCTTGCATGGCTCGGCGCGGCTCAATATGGGCCTCCTCTTCCAGATAAAGCCCGACGCGAAATTTTTCAGGTATCTGCTGTTCAAATTCTTGCGGCGCACTAAGGTTTTGATGTTGCGGCGGCAAGTGGCTTCGAAAACGTTCCAGAATATGGCGATCTTCAGGATGGGCAATTAATAACGAGCCATTTTGGTGGAATGCGGCATCTATGCTGCAGTCCTTCCAGAGCGCAATACTCTGAAGGCTGGCGGCGAGCCAATCCTCGCTCATATGCTCGATCTCGCTATAAGGCGCGAGCATGCCACCGGCAAGCCAACTCGCATTATGCGCGGGTAAGGACGGCGCGGGCTCATAAAGGGTAATGCTATGTCTCGCTTCACATAGGGTGTGAGCGGCCATTAGCCCTGTAATCCCTGCGCCCAGCACGGCGATATGTTTTGATGTGCTCATTTTTCCTCTCACGCTTTCCCGCGCGGCCCATGCAAGCGACAGTGGTGAGTTAATAATAACAGGGAATATGGGGCTTTGCGGGGCGCGTGTCAATATTTGACGAAAAAGCCCAAGCTTTCCCTTGACCCTTAAGCTCCAAAGGCTTATATAGTGTTGCTTGCCTTAAAGAACATTGTTCTGAAATGGCAATAGCGGGATGGAGCAGCCCGCCACAGGCCGAAAGTCTGTATCTTAAATCTGCTCCCGGGCTAACCGCCCGTATCTTTGGTGGCGCGGGATGGAGCAGCCCGGTAGCTCGTCAGGCTCATAACCTGAAGGTCGTTGGTTCAAATCCAACTCCCGCAACCAACAAAATAATCCGGCGAAATCAGTTGTTTAGTTATTTATCGCGAGTTCAATAGCGCTTTCGGTAATATAAAGTCTCGAATATAAACAAGAATAAATGCATCTCATGAAATTTTATGACTCTTTTCTCCGAATAGTATAACATGCACTCTATGCGCAATTTAGTTTTGGGATTATTGACACTTCTGATGCTCACGCCGTCTCTGGCATGTGCTATGCCTACTTGTGCGGATGATAAACAGCAAGTTGAAACGAAGAATCAGCCCTGCGCCGATCGTCACTCCGAACATGGGAAAAACAATAAAGATTCAAGCACGGTTAATTTTGTTGTCGATTGCATGGGCGTTGATATGCAATTGGCCGACACCGCCAGCTTAGATAAGCCCGATTTTACAACGGACGTTGTGATTTATGCTTTTGCTGCGGATGTTGTAAACAATCAGCTTATCCAGACAGAGGCAGGCACAATCCGCGGGCCGCCGCCCGATTTGTTAAGCCGTTATGAAACGCAGCCCTCCATTATCCTCACCACCCAGAGATACCGGATTTAGTATTTCTACACTTTACCTATGTTTGTGTAGA